>RFUD01000264.1 GCA_009923125.1 Planctomycetia bacterium | reverse complement strand
CGCCGGTGCGTGGCGGCCCCGCGGCGGCGCGTTCGGTGCTGGCTGCGGTTTCCAACACCGCGTCGCCGCCCGCGCGCGGCCCCGAGGGCTGGGCGGCGGAGCCGGCGACGGCGTGGCCGGCCGATTCTCCGCCGGGCATCGACGTCGGTGCCACCGGTGCGGGCCCGACATTCGCGGCGGCGCCCGCGGCCACCGCCGCCGCGTCGCCGGGACGCCCGCCGAGCGAGTACCGCGGCAAGCCGCTGCAGCTGGTCCGCTCGCGGCGGTTCGCCTGGGCGTACGACTACCCCCAGCAGCAGGTGGACGCAGGCCCGATGCGGGTCGAACTCTGGAGCACCCGCGACGGCGGAGTCACATGGCAACGCACGGCCGTCGATGACGACGGCACGAGCCCGATCCAGGTCGCGCTGCCCGCAGCCGGCCTGTACGGGTTCCGCCTCGACGTCCTGCCCGACCTGCCCGACATCGCCGGCGGGCCGCAGCCCGGCGAGGCGCCCGACTGCTGGCTGGGCGTGGACGACGAGCCGCCGACCGTGGAACTCATCGAGGTGGTCCGCGCCCGTCCCGGCGAACCGGTGGGCATGACGATCCGCTATGCCGCCAACGACCAGATGCTCGTGCCCGAGAGCGTCCGCATCGCCTATTCGCCGCACGCCGAAGGCCCCTGGACCACGCTCGCCGAGGGGCTCGCCACCCAGGGCGACCACCGCTGGCAGCCGACCCGCGCCGTGCCCTCGCGGGTGCACATCCGCGTCGAGGCGACCGATGCCGCGGGCAACGTGGGGTTCGCCACCAGTTCGGGCCCCGTGCTGGTGGTGACGCCCCGGGTCGTCGGCAAACTCGGCGGCGTGACGACGCTGCCCGCCGAGGCCCAGCCCTGATGCGGCCCTGATGCCCTCCTGACGCGGCACCGATTCGGGCTTGATCCGGACCGCGGGCAACGCACCGGTCCGCACGGAGCGGCTGGTACACTGCCGCCGTGCCCACCTCCCGAAACGCCCTCGACATCCTCGCCCGCCCGGACGACTTCGATCTGGGACAGCCCTCGATCGTCGTGCTCGTGGGCGACGAGCCGTTTCTTGCCCTGCACCTGCTCGCGCTCCTGCGCGAGCGGCTCTGCCCGGACGAGGCCGACCGCACATGGGCCTGGCGCGAGTTCGGAGGCGATGAGCCGCCCGACCCCCGCGACGTGTTGGACGAGGCGGCCACCGTTCCCCTGTTTGCGACGGCGACGCGGGCGGCGGTCGTCCGCAACGCCGATGGCTTCGTGACCCAGTCGCGGACGGCGCTGGAGGCCCTGGCCGGGGCGCCGCGTGGTCGCCGCGGCCTGGTGATTCTCGAGGTCCGCTCGTTCCCGTCGAACACCAGGCTCGCCAAGGCCGCCGCGGCCCACGGCCTGGTGATCGACTTGTCCGTGCCCGAGCCTGCGGATCTCGCGGCCTGGGTCCGCCGCTGGGCCGATGCGCGGCACGGCCTGAAGATCGCCCCCGCGACGGCCGAATTGCTGCTCGACAGGCTCGCCGGAAATCTCGGTCAGATCGATCAGGCGCTCGCCCGCATCGCCGCATCGCTCGGGCCCGAACGGCAGGGCCGCACGCTCGAGCCCGAGGCGGTCGAGGACGTGGCCGGCAGTCCGCAGCAGCGCTCGGCGTGGGGCATGATCGACGCGGCCGCCGCGGGCGACACGCGGGCGGCGCTCCGGCAACTCGCCGACCTGCTCGATGCCGGTGAAAACCCGATCGGGATCAGCGCCCAGGCCGGCGCGGTGCTGCGACGGCTGTCGAACGCGGCCAGGCTGCTCGCCCTGCCCGCCGACGGCGGACGCCCTCCAGGCGTCGAGGCCGCCCTCAAGGCCGCGGGCATCGCGTCGTGGCCCAAGGCGATCGCGCAGGCCCGCGGGGCCCTCGGCCAGCTCGGCCCCCGTCGCGCCAGACAACTGCCGCTGTGGCTGCTCGACATCGACCGCAGCCTCAAGGGGGATGCATCCCGGGGCCTGCGCGCGAGGCTGGCCCTGGAGCGGCTGTTCTGCAAGATGACGCGTCTCCCGGCCGATGGCAGGCCGGCAGCCAGGAGCCACCAGGAACGCAGCCCGTGAACGCGACCCGTCTCACCGATCCGAAGGATGTCTGGGACAACCCGCTCGCCACGCGGTACGCGTCGGCGGAGATGACGCGGCTGTGGAGCGACAACCATCGCTACCAGCTCTGGCGGCGGGCATGGCTGGCGCTCGCCGAGGCCGAGGCGGAACTGGGGCTGCCGATCAGCCGGAGCCAGCTCGACGAGATGCGGGCCGCGCTCCTGCAGCCGATCGACTTCGCGAAGGCGGCCGACTACGAGCGGCGGATGCGGCACGACGTGTTCGCCCACCTCCACGCGTTCGGCGACGTCTGCCCGTCGGCCCGGCCGATCCTGCACCTCGGCGCCACCAGCGCGTACGTCACCGACAACACCGACCTCATCCTGATGCGGGAGTCCCTCGACCTTGTCGTCGCCCGGCTGGCCTCCGTGATCGAGCGGCTGGCCGCGCGGGCGCTGGAGACGCGGGACCTGGTGTGCCTCGGCCGCACACACCTGCAGCCGGCCCAGCCCACGACGATCGGCAAGCGCATCTGCCTGTGGATCCACGATCTGCTCCTCGACCTCGAGGAGCTGACCCATCGCCGCAAGCTGCTCCGGGCACGGGGCGTGAAGGGGACGACCGGCACGCAGGCCAGCTTTCTCGAACTGTTCGACGGTGACCACGCCAAGGTCCGGCGGCTCGACGAGCTGGTGGCGGCGAAGCTCGGGTTTCACAGCTCCTACGAGGTGACCGGCCAGACCTACACCCGCAAGATCGACTCGCAGGTGGTCGCCGCGCTCGCCGGGGTGTCGGAATCGATGCACAAGGCGGGCAACGACCTGCGGCTGGCCGCCGCCTGGGGTGAACTCGAGGAGCCCTTCGAGTCGGAGCAGGTCGGCTCGTCGGCGATGCCGTACAAGCGCAATCCGATGCGGGCCGAGCGCATGTGCGGCCTGGCGCGGTTCGTGATGGGGCTGACGACGACGGCCGGGCAGACGGCGGCGGTGCAGTGGCTCGAGCGCACGCTCGACGACTCCGCGCCGCGCCGGCTCGTCCTCCCGCAGGCGTTCCTCGCGACCGACGCCCAGCTCGCGATCTACGCCAACATCGCCGGCGGCCTCGTGGTGCTCCCCGGCGGCATCCGCCGCAACCTCGACGCCCACCTCCCGTTCCTGGCCAGCGAGCGGATCCTGATGGAGGCCACGAAAGCGGGCGGCGACCGCCAGACGCTCCACGAGGCGATCCGCACGCACAGCCACGCGGCGACCGCCGGAATCCGTGCCGGCCATGACAACGACCTGATGGCCCGGCTGGCGGCCGATCCCCTGTTCGCCGGCGTCGATCTCGAGGCGGCGCTCGAGACCCGCGGCCTCGCCGGACGGGCCGCGGAGCAGGTGACGGAGTTCGTGGCCGGTGCGGTCGCGACCGCCCTCGCCGACTGCCCTGCCCGCGCCGCCGAGTCCGCGCTCAAGGTGTGACCCGTCGCCCGTCGCGACCTCCACGCGGTCCGCGGCCTACACGCGGTCCTGGTGTCGCGACCTGCTGCGGCCGCTGCGGCAGTCGGCGCAGATCCCGCTGATGATCAGCGTATGGCTGTGCGGGCGGAACTGGTGCTGCCGCGACACGGCGTCGCGGATCCGCAGGAGGTCGGTGCTGGAAAACTCGATCAGGCGGTCGCAGGTGGTGCAGTGCAGGTGCTCGTGCTGCGGGTAACCGTAGTCGTGCTCGTAGACCTTCCTCCGGCCGATCTCCATCTGCCGCAGCAGCCCCGCGGCCACCATGTCACCGAGCGCACGGTAGACGGTCGCCTTGCTGGCCCCCAGGTCGCTCGCGAGCTTGTCGGCGTCGAAGTGGTCGTGCT
>RFUD01000263.1 GCA_009923125.1 Planctomycetia bacterium | reverse complement strand
GGGGAACTCGACAACGAGACTTCCGCCGAGACTAGCAGTCGCATGTCAGCCGTTCATCAGAATTCGGCAACTTGATCTCTCGAGACCACGGTGGTCATCATCGTAATTCGTCACAGACATCCCACACCGCCCAAACTACCGAATCAGTCGCAAGGATACCGATAGCGAGGGGGGTTTGATTGGGGAGTCTAGGGCAAATTTGCCGGCTGTCAACGTTTTCAAAAATAATAACGAGACCTTCACACCCGTCGCCCGTGAGGGCTGGGCACGGGGTCTTCTCACTCTCTGCAAACCTCTTCGTGGCATCGTCTTACGGCATCCCAGTTCACCGGCCCCGCCGGTAGAACGGTGACCGCAGGCCGATCTTCCCGACCTGGAGACGGTTGGACTCTTGCGCGGCAGCACGCTCACGTGCGAAATCCTCGGCCGACCCGGCGAGTCGCACCACCGCCTCGAGCTTGCAAAATCGGCCCCGCCGCTCGACCACGAAGGCCTCGGGAACGCCCACCTCGGTCGTCGTCAGCCGGGGAAACAGCATCGCTCCCCGATAGCCGTCTTTCCGGCGCCACGACCGCACCGCCGAGGCGTGGTGATGCCGCGCTCGAATCGAAAGGGCCGGATTGACCACCACCACGCCGGCGGCGGCGGCCTCGTACGCCAGCCGGCTCTCGCACTGCGGTATGCCGAGCTGAAATCCGGCCTCGAAGTCCGGCAGCCCGCCCGCCTGGAAAATCCACGCGTCCTGGGAATGGGAAAAAAAATGCCACTCCGCGCCCGCCACGCGACCTTCCATCGAGGGGGCCGCGTCGTCGTCCCAGCGCGAAAGCGTCACCAGCCGCCCCGCGCCGGCGAGCGCCGCGGCGGCTGCAATCGATTCATCGAACGCGATGTCGCTGTTGGCCAGCACGCACACCTGTCCGTGGAAACGCTCCGCAGCCAGTCGGAAAAAGTCGCCGAAGGTCCAGCGTTTCGCCCCGCCGTCCACATCCGCGGTCGAGGCGAACGCCGTCACGCCCGCGTTCACGTGCCGGACGTGGTCGAGTTCCGCCTGCCGCTCCGGCTGCGGCGATCGGTAGGTCTGTTGAAACAGGATCATCCTTGATCGCTCGAGCTTGATCACTCTTGATCACTCGAACTTGATCGCTCCAAGGCTTGGCGATCGATTGTCCCGTATCGCAGCCGCCGACGGCAACCTCTGCGTCAGGCGATGCAGTAGGGATTGCCGCGCAGGTTGAGGCCGAAGTCGTCGGTCGTCGGGCCCAGCACGTTCGCGGCACCCGACTCGCTCTCCACGATCACGCCCGCAACGCGCGGCGTGAGCCGGCTGCGGTCGAGCGTGATCCGAAACTCGCCCCCGAAGACCGCGCCCATGATCGAGCGGATACGAAACGCGGTGCCGGCCGGCACGCCGACCTTCTGCTCAAGGACGAATCCACCCGTTTCGGCGACCACGCTCGGGTTGCTGAGGGGGAGCGTCATCTGCCGGCCGCCGAGATCGCCGGACACGGTGAACTGGCCGAGCCGCACGCCCGTGACCGGCCGCGAGAACGTGACCTCGATTTCGCCGGCCTCGGCGATGAAGGCGAGCCGCGCCATCGGTTGCACGCTGTCGATCGTGAACGCGAGCGTGACCGGATCGCTCCGCAGTCCCACGACACTCTCGGACCGCACCGTGACGGAATGGGCGCCGTCGGCGAGCCCGGGCGTCCGCAACGCCCACACGCCGGTGCGGGGATGGGTGCCGACGCGAATCTCGCTCCCGCCGTCGATCTGCACGACGACCCGCGTGCCGCGCGGCGCCACACCCCCCACGACCGGAGCGCGGACGGAGGTGATGCCGTCGCCCCTCGCGCCGGAGTCGGAGGCGGGCTGCAGCCCGACCGTCGGCACCGCCGGGGCGGCCGTCACCACCTCCACGACGAGCGGCCTCGACCGCCTGCCGACGAGCCCGTCCGACGTTGTGGGCTGGGCGACGATCGCATGCCGGCCGGCGGCGAGCGGCGCGGACGGGTCGATGGAAAACTCCCATGCATTGTCCACCACGGGCACCGTGCCCAAGGGGGTCGCGCCGTTGAACAGCGTCACGCTCACGGCATTGCGGGCCACGCCGGTGAACGTCGGCGTCGTGACGGTCGTGCGGTTGTCGGCGGTGGCCCGGACATCGTCTCGACGCCACCAAGTCGGGGATGCCGGCGACGGCGGCCGCGAGAACGGCACGACTCTCGAGGTGCTCGAGCCCCAGCGCGACCTTCGCGGGTCCGGTGCCCGGCCGGCCTGCGCCGGCTCGCCGCAAGCGGTCTCGACGGACGGATGACGACACGGCACGGACTCCACACGTTTGCGGCTTGAATCGCACACGATCTGCTTCAGATCAGTGTTCAGATCTACGACCGCGAATACCCCGAGTCAAGCAGCGGTCCCTGTACGCGTCTCGCCCCGCGGCGGTTCAGCGACCCGCGTTTCCGGCCGCGGCGAGCGTCTCCCGCAGCCGCAGCCGCAGGGCGGCCGGATCGAGGACAGTGCGGGCCACATGCCGGGCATTGTCGGCGATCCGGCGGGCGTCACGGTCGCTCGACCGCAGCCGCGCGACGACCGCGGGCAGCGTGTCCCGGTTCGCCACCACGCAGGTCTCGCCATCGACGAGCGCGTCGTGCCAGCATTCCTCCCACGACGGCTCGAACCGGACCGGCACCCCGCCGAACAGACCGATCAAGAGGTACCGATCCCACGACGATGTGTTGCCGTCGACGTCGGCGAGAAACCGATGCCTGTTGAGCCGACCGATCGGGTCCGGCCGCGCGACCAGGCCCTCCGCGGCGAGCCGGCGGGCGAACTCCCGGTCGATCTGCCGCAACTTCGAGATCCGGCAGTCCGCCCCCGGTATCGATCGCGCGGCCCGGCAGAACACGACCCGCGCGTTGTCGTCGAACTGCGGCGCACCGGTGCTCGCCCCGCGGAAGTAGAGCGTGTCGCTCTTTTCCTCCCAGGCCAACGGCGCCGGCAGCCCCGACCGCGGCCAGAGGAGATAGGTGTTCGGGATGAGTCCGACGCGCGCGCCCGGTCGCCTGGCGAAGGCGAGGACGTCCTGCCGCTCCTGGGGAAACACGCCGTCGCCGAAATGGATTCGCACGTTCTCGAACCAAAATTCGCCGTCGTCGCGGCCGCAGGCATGGATCGCCCGGGCGAAGTCGCGCCACCGTGTGCCGAACCGGCGCATCTGCTCCGGACAACTGAACTCGACCCGGACCTCGTCGCCGAACCGGCGACGGTCGTACGTCCACGTCGTGATCTGTGAACCGGGCGGTCCGCCGGCGTACGTCACCGCCACCGGCGTCCTCGCGGGGACGCCGCCGCGCCACCACTGCACGGCGAAGTCCATGGCACGCTGGAGGCTGTTCACGAGGGCGGGGATCGTAGCGGCGAAGCCCGGGACGCGTCGAGGGTCGCCGCGGCCCGCCACCCAGCCACCGCCATTTCCCCAGAGTCCGCGCTGGTTGCCGGGACCGTGATAACCCGGCCTATAACCTGGCCTCTCGGGCCATTTTTTGCCGATGGCACGGGCGGTTCGAGGCCCTATCCTCCCGCCGCCCCAACGCCTCCATGCGCCCGCGTGCCGCCATGCCAGATTTCGCGACCGCCGACTTTCCCGAAGCGGCGTTTCCGCCGCCGGCCGCCACCGTCGACACCTACCGCCGGACCTGCGCCCGCGGATCGCGTCGCATGGCACAGTCGCGTGTCGCGATCACGGGCCTGGCCCGTAACCTCGGCCACGTGCTGCCGGCCACGATCCGGCGGGTCGAGCGGCTGTGCGGACTGTTCGCCGACGCGCGCGTCGTCGTCTACGAGAACGACTCCACCGACGACACCAAGCCGCTGCTCGAGGCCTGGGCCGCCGCGGATCGCCGCGTGCACGTCACGCTCGACGACTGC
>RFUD01000262.1 GCA_009923125.1 Planctomycetia bacterium | reverse complement strand
TGGCCCTCAACACGATCATGGCCGAGAGCCTCGACTACATCGCCACGGAGCTCGAGAAGGCGACCGGCGGTGACCAGTCGAAGCTCGCCGGCGCGGTCGAGAAACTGCTGCAGAAGATCATCTCGGAGCACAAGGCGGTGATCTTCAACGGCAACGGCTACTCGCAGGAATGGCACGAAGAGGCGAAGAAGCGCGGCTTGCCGAACCTCAAGGCCACGCCGGAGGCCCTCGACGTGCTCGTGTCGCCGAAGAACGTCGCGCTGTTCGAGAAGTATGGCGTCCTGTCGGAACGCGAGGTGAAGAGCCGCTACGACATCTACATGGAGCGGTACTGCAAGGACATCAACACCGAGGCCCAGGCGGCCCTCCAGATCGCCAAGACGATGATCCTGCCGGCCGGCTATCGGTATCAGGGCGAGCTCGTCGATACGGCGACCAAGCTCAAGACCCTCGGCCATGCGGTCCACATGGGGACGCTCGAGAAGCTGACGAAGCTGGTCGGCGAATTCGAGGGCCGGATCGAGTCGCTGGAGAAGGCTCTCACGCATCACGGCGCCGCCGACCTGCGGGCCGAGGTGAAGCACTTCTACAGCGACGTGATCCCCGCCATGGTGGCCCTGCGGGAGACCGCCGACCAGATCGAAGTGATCCTCCCCGACGACCTGTGGCCGCTGCCCACCTACCGCGAGATGCTGTTCATCAAGTGAGCCTCGAGCAGCTGTCCCGGTCGATCGCCGAGGAGGCCGGGCGACTGGAGCTCCCGGTTCCGCAGGACACGATCCAGAGGCTCGCCGCCTACGCGGCGAGCCTCTGGTCTTGGAACGAGCGGCTGAACCTCACCCGGCACACCGACGTCGGGAAGTTCGTGTCCCGCGACGTGTCCGACGCCGCGGCCATCGGCCCCCACCTGGCCCGTGGCGAGCACGTGCTCGACGTGGGGACGGGCGGCGGCGTGCCCGGCGTCCTGCTCGCGATCCTGCGGCCCGACCTGCGGGTCGAGGTCTGCGACAGCGTGGCCAAGAAGGCCCGGGCGCTGGGTGAGATCCTCCGGGAGTCGGGACTGTCCCTGCCGGTCCACGAGGCGGCTGGGCAGACGGTCGTCGAGGCGGCGGCAGCCCGGGGTGACCGGTTCGACACGCTGGTGGTCCGGGCGGTGGCACCGCTGGCCAAACTGCTGTCGTGGTTCGAGCCGCTCGCCGGGGCGTACGGTCGACTGCTCGTCGTGAAGGGGCCCCGCTGGGAAGAGGAGAGGGGCGAGGCCAGGCACAAGGGATTCGCCAGGCAGGTCACCGTCCGTCGGATCGCCTCGTGGCCGATCCGGGGCAGCGACAACGAGAGCGTGCTGCTCGAGATCCGTCCGCGGTAGCCCGTGGGCGGCCGTCCCGCGTGCCTCGTCGACGCGTCCGAACCCGGCTTGCCATACTCCGGCCATGAAGCGTCGTGTCGCCTTGGCTGCCCTTCCCATCTGCATCGCCGGCGGCTGGCTGGCTGCGCCGGTGCGGTGGCAGGTGACCGGGCTGTCGATGGCACCGGGCCTCGCGCCCGGCGACGTCGTGGCCAGTGGGTGGTGTCCGCTGCTGGATCGGTGGCGGGCTCCCGGGCGTGGCGAGCGGTGGACGTTCCTCGAGCCGGGCGGCGGGCTGGCAGTGAAGCGTGTCTGGGGCCTGCCGTGCGAGGCGATCGGATTCGCTGACGGCGACCTGACGGTGGATGGTGTGGTCGTCGTCAAGCCGCCGTCCGTGCTCGGGCAGATGGCGCTGCCGGTGGCGGGGACGATCCACGGTGACGCCACGACCGCCGTCCGGATCGAGATCGACGACCCGGCTCTCGACGATGTGCCATTCGCCCCCGACGAGCGGCGGTTGCTCGTGCCGGTGCGCGACGTCGGCGTCACGGCGATCGTCCACGTCGCGGAGGCGGCGGGGGTCCGGTCGCCGGAGGTCGTCATCAGGGTCGGCGACCGGGCCGTGCGGGTGCGGACCAGGGAGAGGGGCAGGTTCGCGATCGTGGCGGGCCGGCTCGACGGCCGCTTCGTGGCGGCGGCATGGCCTGTCGATGAAGCCGATGGAGGAGGCGGTCTCGCGGTGCCGCCCGGCGCGCCGGCGACATGGAGCATCGACACCGCCTGGTCGGGCGACGACGGGGTCAAGACGTTCGATGTCGCAGTCGCCGGCGACGGCCTCGAGGCCGATGTTCGGCTGGAGCGTGTCACCCCGTGGCGTGACGTCCACCATCTCCCGGCGGCCGACGGCACCACGCAGTGGCGGCTCGGGCGGTCGGAGTGCTTCCTGCTCGGAGACTTCCCCGGAGGCAGCCGGGACTCCCGCCACCACGGGCCGGTCGACATGGCACGCCTGCGGCACCGGGTCCGCTCGGGCCTGCGGCGTTGAGTCACCGTCGTGGTGATTCGCCCACCGGGCCGGTGAGAGGACGCATCTGGCCCTGAAAACAAGGCGGCGCGTGCGTCCTGCACGCGCCACTGCATCCCCGGGCTCACCATCTCGGTGATCGCCGGCACACGAGGATTTTTCGGCCGCGAAATTTTTTTCTCGCGCGCAACGTCGGCGATGGCCACGGGTTGCGCATCGGCGGTTGATGCCCGTGCCGGTTTGGCACGGGCAGTGCATTTCCTCTTCCCCCGTCGCCGAAGAGCGGCCGCGTGAGTGGCTGGTCGTGGTGCGACGGAGATCAATCCAAGAGGAGGTGCAAGATGATGATGGTTGCAGCCGTGGGCATCACGTCCGAAGTGCTCGCCCCCGAGGCCGCCGTCGGTGCGCTGCCGCGTGCGACGCGGCGTACCGGCCTGCTCGACTGCCTGGTCGTGTCGGGCGACGCGGCCCGTCGGCGCCGGTTCGAGGCGGCCGTCGAGCTCGCCGGCTGGCTCGAGTGCGTGTCGCCGGAGACGGCGGGCGACCTTCACCAGGCGGTCGATCGCGACTTCCAGTTCGTGATCGTGGATATCGCGGCGCCGCTCGGCGACCGCGTGAACGACTCGGTCGAGATCGCGGAGGAGATGGCCGCCCGTCCGGGCACGCTGCTCGTGGTCTGCGGATCGGAAGACAACGTGGACGAGGAGCTGTGGGCCCGTCAGCTGGGCGCCTGGCTGTATCTCCCGGGTGTCTGCGACGGCGACAGCCTGACGAGCCTGTGCGTCGAGGCCCGCCGCCTGCGTGCCGGTGCGACCGCGTTCGCGGGAGCCCGGTAGTTCCACTTCGGCCGACCGTTTCCGGTTCCAGTTCGTTCCTCACTCACTTCATTCACCACTTCAAAGGAGCAGCTCGCCATGTCCGCCCCGTCCTACGCCGACGACGTCGAACTCGATTACTCGTCCAACCGCATCCGCGACCGTCGTTCGAGCGACCACGATTCGCGCCGCACCGCACCGCCGCGGTATGCCCGCTCACGCCGTGCCCCCTGTCAGGCCAACGGTATCCACCGCCGTCGCAACAAGCGGTTCGCCTGGTAGGCCACCGCCCCCTCCGTCCACCCTTCGGATCCCGAGCGTCTTCCCATGCCCCGTTCCCGCCCCACACGCACGAGCAGGCCTTCGCGGCTGCGGCTTCGCGCGACCTCCGGTCGCCTGCGGGGTCCGCTCGCCCGGCACTCGCGGCGGCGGGTCGCACGACGGGCGCGACGGCGACGGGTGTGGATGCACCACTTTGCACCGGAACTGCAGGCGGGTCGGCCCCGTCGGCAGCCCCTCGATCGTTCACCAGGCCGTCGGCCGGAACGCAGTCACCACCACCTTTCGACTGCCTCCGCGTCACGGGATCCGTCGGGATCACACCCGCCGGAGGCCACCCAGGCAGGAGGCCCACCGCTTCCGAACGAAATGAACTCCATCACGAAACCAGGATCCCAAACCATGTCAGTGCATCGTTTCATCACCCAGGCCGGCGGCCGGTGCGGCGCGATCTTCGCGCTGCTCGCC
>RFUD01000261.1 GCA_009923125.1 Planctomycetia bacterium | reverse complement strand
GAGCGGTGGCCACGATGGCCACCGCGAACGTCCGGCGATGGGGCATTGGCAGCCCCGAGCCACGCAGGACGCCGATTCATCCGTCCCGCATGCGCCGTACCGAACAGGATTGCCAGGATGGCCGCAGTGAGCGTCCGGCGAGACGGTACGGGGTAACCCCGAGCCGTCGCGCTACGACACGTACGATGATCACGTCGCGAGTGGGCGGGTCATTTCGACGGGCACGACCCACGCGTCGTATTGCTCGGGCGTGACGTACCCCAGCGAGACGGCGGCGTCTTTGAGGCTCGTGCCCTCGACGTGGGCCTTCTTCGCGATCTTCGCCGCCTTCTCGTAGCCGATGTGCGTGTTGAGGGCCGTCACGAGCATCAGCGAGTCGTCGAGGTGGTGCTTGATCCGGGTAAGGTTGGGCTCGATGCCCTCTGCGCAGTGGATCCGCATCGAGTCGCAGGCGTCGGCGATCAGGTCCGCCGACTCCAGCACGTTGTGGATCATCACGGGCTTGTAGACGTTGAGCTGGAAGTTGCCCTGGCTGCCGGCGAAGGCCACCGCCGCGTCGTTGCCGAACACCTGGGCGCAGACCATGGTCAGCGCCTCGCACTGCGTGGGATTCACCTTGCCCGGCATGATCGAGCTGCCCGGCTCGTTCTCGGGAATCGAGATCTCGCCGATGCCGCAGCGCGGGCCCGAGGCCAGCCAGCGGATGTCGTTGGCGATCTTGAGGAGGGCCATCGCCAGGCCACGCTCCGCCGCGCTCACTTCCACCAGCGCGTCGTGGGCGGCGAGGGCGGCGAACTTGTTCGGTGCCGACACGAACGGGTGGCCCGTTTCCCTGGCGATGAAGCCGGCGGCGACGTCGCCGAACCGGGGATGGGCGTTGAGACCGGTGCCCACGGCCGTGCCGCCGATCGCGAGGTCGTAGAGCCCCGGCAGGGCCCGCTCGATCGACTGGATCCGGTCGTCGAGTTGGGCCCGCCAGCTCGAGATCTCCTGTCCGAGCGTGATCGGCGTGGCGTCCTGCAGGTGCGTGCGGCCGATCTTCACGAGGCCGGCGTGCTCGCGTTCGAGCCGGGCGAACACGTCGCGGAGGCTGCGCACGGCCGGCAGCAGCCGATCATGGATCACCTCGACGGCGGCGATGTGCATCGCCGTGGGGAACGTGTCGTTGCTCGACTGTCCGCGGTTGACGTCGTCGTTGGGATGAATGGGCTTCTTCGATCCCATCACGCCGCCCGCGATCTCGATCGCGCGGTTCGAGATCACCTCGTTGGCGTTCATGTTCGACTGCGTGCCGCTGCCGGTCTGGAACACGACGAGCGGAAAGTGGTCGTCGAGCTTCCCGGCGATCACCTCGTCGGCCGCCTGCACGATCAGCTTCACCTTCTCCGCCGGCAGCTGGCCGAGCTCGCCGTTGGCGAGGGCCGCACACTTCTTGAGGATGCCGAGCGACCGCTTGATCGCGCGGCCCCATTGGAAGCGGTCCACGCCGATCTTGAAGTTGTCGCGCGACCGCTCCGTCTGGGCGCCCCAGTAGCGGTCGGCGGGAACCTGCACCTCCCCCATGCTGTCGGATTCGGTGCGAAACGGGCCTGGCTGTGCGGGCATCGGTACCTCCGCCGCCCAGTGTAGGCCGTCGCCCCGTCAGCGGAAGATGCGCGGCCGGTCGGCGGCCGTCGTGCCGGCCGCGACGGCGGGCTGTGCCACCGTCGTCTCGCCGTCGCGGAGTCCGAGGCCGAGCGCGAGCCAGCCGTCGGTGCTCACCGCCTGCAGGACGTGCAGGCCTTCGAGCCGGGGGTTGGTGATCAGCCGATCCGGCAGCACCGGGATGGGCCGCTCCTTGGGGAAGATCTTGCTGAAGATCGTGCGCAGGGCGAACTCGACCCGCCCCTGGTGTCCCGGCCCGCTCAACTGCACCGGCCCGTCGCGCTCCAGGAACACCTGCGGCGCCGCCGGCGCGGGCTTGTACGACACCTGGGCCACGATGTCGTACCAGCTGCGCCGGCCGCTCTCGATCGCGTCGAGCGTCACGCGCATGTGCACGAGCCCGTCGCGGCACTCCACCCGGAGCGGCTGTCGGCGGGCGAACGTCACGTGCACGCCCTCGGGCAGGTCGTCCGGAATCCGCGGCTCGAAACCGGCCCGTTCGTACAGCATGCCCACGAGATCCTCGAGCGCGAGCCGGCGTCCGGCGAGCCCGAGCCGCTCGAGCGCGTTGTTGATCGACGACTCGTGCACCTGCAGGCTCAACAGTGCGTCGGTGGGTGCGCGGGGCCGCGGCGTATGGGCGGCGAGCTGCTCGTCGGCCGCGAGGCGGAGCCGCAGCGTCGCGGAGGTGGCGGTGGTCTCCATGGCCACGGCGGTGGGTTCCAGGCCGAGCCGTTCGAGGGGCATCCACACGCGGTCACGAATCCGGGTCTCGATCTCGCTGAACCGCGGCTCCGCCTGGGCGTCCACCTCGCGGCACGCCTTGGTGACGATGTGGTCGATCACCTCCCGGTTGGCCTCGGGGAGCGTCTCCTCGTGCTGGCTGCGGGCGATGTTGCGCACGAGCGACCGCATGATCGGCACCGAGTCGAAACTCGTCTGCACGTTGGCGAGTTGGGACCTGTTGCTCGCCACGCCCGTCGCCATGCCGAAGATGAGCCCGGCCGACGAGACCTTGATCGGCTTGCGGACGGTGAACGACGAGTCGCCCCGCGAGGTGAGCGACACCGGCCCGGAGTCGGTGACGGTGCGCGACTCGACGTCGCCGTGGACCTCGAGGTCGAAAGCGATCTCGTCGGAATCGGGGATGAAGCGGACCGTCGTCGTGCGCTGCACCGTGCGGGTGCCCCGCACCTTGCGGCCGAGCACAACGTCGTCGACCGCGCCCGTGACGACCGTCGGGGCGGGCAGCAGCTTCTCGAGGAACCGCTGGTGGACGGCGACGCGGACGTTGGCCGAGAGGTAGTGGTCGCGGACGGCCTTGGCGAGGGCCGCGGCCCGGGGGTGGGCGACGGCTTCCAGCACTTCGGTGGCCCGTGCCGCGACGGCCGCGTCTTCGGGAGCCGTCGAGACCTCGAACCGCTCCACGGCGTCGAGCAGCCTGGCCACTTCGGCCTCGATCCGGGCATCGCCGACGCCGCCCGCGGCGCACAACGCGGTCGCCGCCCGCCAGACCGCCACCCGGCGGGCGAGGGCGAGGGCCGCACGGCGGGTGGCCGAGGCCTGGTCGTGATCGGAGGACGCGTCGGCGACTCCCATGCCTGCGTGGACGGCCTCCCCGAGCGTCACGAGCTTCGGGTGAGCCTCGTCGTCGCGGGGGCCGGCCGTGTCGAGCACCCGCTGCAGGTGGCCCCGCGCCTCGTCGGCCCATCCGTTGGAATCATTCGCCGGCGTCGTCGCGGAGAGTTGAGCGAGCTGCTGCAGGAGGCGGTGCGGTGCTGGCCAGTCGCGAATGTCCGGGAGGCCGCCGACGCCCGGCGCGGGCCCGCGTGATTCGGAGGCCGCCATACCGCCGGTGGTCGGTGGACCGTCGCGGTCGCGGCCCAGAAGTCGCTCGCCCACCCGGAACCGGGGCCGCATCGCCAGCCGCGGCACGGGCACGGTCGGCTTGATGGCCGGGTGCACGAGCGGTGCGTCGGACCAATTGACGCTGTCCGGATCGATCCACTCCTCACCCGGCAGCGGTGCGGCTCCGAGCGGCTCGGCGACCGAAGGTTCGAGGCGCACGAGCGGCGCCGCGACCGCCGGAGGGGGAGCGATCCGCCGCGGCAGCTCGGGCTCCGTCGGCGCCGGTGCGCGAACGGCCTGCACGCGCGTGACGAGCGCCCGCAACGACGAGGGCTCGGTCGCCTCGGCGGCCGCCGGCATGTTCACCTGCGGCTCGGGAGCGGCGACGATCAGCGGTGTCGAGACCACGGCGGGTGAGCCGCCGGCCGGCGCGGGCGCCACCTCGTG
>RFUD01000027.1 GCA_009923125.1 Planctomycetia bacterium | reverse complement strand
CGGCGCCGGCACGCTCACGCTCTCCGGGTCGAACTCCTACGGCGGCACGACGCTCTCCGCCGGCCGGATCCTGCTCGGCGGCGACTTCGCCCTCGGCAGCACCGGCGCGGTGACGCTCGCGGGCGGCACGCTTTCGAGTGACGGGGTCACGGCCCGCTCGGTCGCCAACCCCGTGTCGCTCGGCGGCACCGTCACGGTCGGCGACGCGACCAACAACGGCGCGCTCTCCTTCACGGGCACCTCGACGCTCACCGCCGCGAGCACGGTCACGTTCGCGAGCAACGCGACGATGAACTCCATCGCCGGCGCGTACCTCTTCACGAAGGCCGGCCCCGGCACGCTCACGATCACCGGTGCGGGCACGCAGGCCGGCACGACGATCGGCAGCGGCACGGTGCGGATCGGCAACGCTGCGTCGCTCGGCAACGCCGGCAATGTGACGCTGAATGACGGCGTCACGCTCACCGGCACGGGCGCCACCGCCCTCATCGTCGCCCGGCCGCTCGTGCTCGCCGGCAATGCCACGCTCGGCGCCGCCTCGGGCGACACCGCGCCGCTCACGTTCTCGAGCACGACCTCGTTCTCGGCCGACCGTACGCTCACGGTGTCGAGCAGCGTGACGCTCTCGGGCGCCGTCTCGGGCGGCTCGAACGCGCTCACGAAGGCGGGCAACGGCACGCTCACGCTCTCCGCCTCCAATGCCTACGGCAACACCGTGGTGAATGCCGGCGTGCTCCGTCTCGGCAACGACAACGCGCTCGGCACGACCGGCACGGCGACGTTCGCGGGGGGCGTCACCGTGACGGGAACCGGCACGACCGCCCGCACGATCGCCCGGCCGGTCGTGTTCGACGGCGACGTGACGCTCGGTGCGGCAACCACCGACACCGGAGCCCTCACGTTCGCCGGCACGTCCACGCTCACCGGCAGCCGCACGCTCACGGTCTCGAGCGGTGTCACGCTGGCGAACGTCACGGGCACGTCTGCCGGATTCGACCTCACGAAGGCCGGAGCCTCCGCCCTCACGCTCATCGGCACGGGCAACTACGGAAACACGCTCCTGAGCACGGGTACGCTCCGGCTCGGCAGCGATACGGCCCTCGGCTCCGGCACGCTCTCGCTCGCCGCCGGCACCACGCTCTCCGGCACCGGCACGGTCGCCCGCTCGATCGCCAATGCGATCACGATCCAAAGCGGCAGCGTGACGCTCGGGAATACGACCGACTCCGGCACGCTCGCCCTCACCGGCACGACGACCCTGCTCGCCAGCTCCACGGTGGGCATCGCCAGCAGCGTGACGATGGGGCCGGTCACGGGCTCCGGCCTCACGCTCACGAAGGCTGGCGCGAGCGTGCTCACCCTCGCCGGTGCCAACGACGTCGCCGGCGTGACGCTCACCGCCGGCCGTCTCCGGATCGGCAACGACGCTGCAATCGGTCAGGGCACGCTCCTCACGCTGACGACCGGCACGCTCTCGAGCGACGGCGTGGCCGCCCGCTCCGTGGCTGGAAACGTCCTCCTCAACGGCAACGTCACGCTCGGCGACCCGTCCGACACCGCGGCCCTCACGCTCGCGGGCACGACGACGCTCAACGCCAGCCGGACCATCACCGGCCTCAGCGACGTGACGATCGCACTGCTCACCCAGTCGGGTGGCACGCAGTCGCTCACGAAGTCGGGCTCCGGCACGCTCACGCTCACCGGTTCCAACAGCTACGGCAGCACGACCGTGAACGGCGGCCGCCTGCGGCTCGGCAACGACTTCGCCCTCGGCACGACGGGCTCGCTCACGCTCACCACGGGTGGCATCCTCTCGGGCACGGGCAGCACCTCCCGCACGATCGCCAACGCTCTCTCGATCACCGGTCTGGCGACGTTCGGCGACGTGGTCGACACGGCACCGTTGACGTTCACGGGAACCACGACACTGACGCAGAGTTCCACGGTGACGATCCTCGGCAACGTGACGATGAACCGGCTCACCGGCAACTTCACGTTGACGAAGCTCGGGACTGGCACGCTCACCTTCACGGGCTCCACCGCCCAGGGCAACACCACGATCGCGGCGGGACGCGTCGAGGTGGCCAACAATCTGGCGTTCGGCACGACGGGCACCGTGGCCCTCGCCGGCGGCTCGCTCTCGAGCGACAGCACGACCGCTTACACGATCGCCAACGCCCTCACGCTCAGCGGTACTTCGACGATCGGCGACACGGTCGACAACGGCCTGCTCGCGTTCACCGGCACCGCGACGCTGCTTTCGAACAGCTCGCTCACGCTCCTGAGCGACGTGGAGATGGGCCGCATCGCCCAGACGACTGGCGCCGCCTATTCGCTCACGAAGGCGGGCCCGGGCACGCTCACGCTCACCGCCGCGGGCAGCTACTCCGGCGGCACCACGCTCACCGAGGGCCGGCTGCGGCTGGGCGCCGACAACGCGCTCGGCACCCAGGGCACCGTCACGCTCGCCGGCGGCCGGCTCTCGAGCACGGGCACGACGCCGCGCGACCTCGCGAATCCCGTCGCCCTGCAGGGCAGCACGACGCTCGGCGACACGACCGACTCGGGCTTCCTCTCCTTCTCCAACGGCGTCCAGCTGCTCGCCGCGAGCACGGTCACGCTCGACAGCGACGTCTCGATGGCGAGCGTGAGCGGCTACACGCTCACGAAGGCGGGCGCCGCCACGCTCACGCTCACCACCGCGAACTCGCAGGCGGGCACGACGCTCTCCGCGGGCCGGATCCGCATCGGCGCCGACGCCGCCCTCGGCTCGGCGGCCGCCCTCAACGGCGGCGTGCTCTCGAGCACGGGCACCGATGCCCGCTCGATCTCGAGCCCCTGGTCGCTCGGCGGCAGCGTGGCGATCGGTAACGCGACCGAGAACGGCGCCTTCACCTTCACGGGCGCGGGCACGCTCACGGCCAGCTCCACGATCAACGCCGTGACCAACGTCACGATCGCGTCGCTCGGCGGCACGGGGCAGAACCTGTCGCTCGACAAGAACGGCGCGGGCCTCGTGACGTTCACCGGCGCGAGCACGTTCACCGGCCCGCTCGACGTCAACGCCGGCACGGTGTTCGTGCAGTCGGGCGCGAGCCTCGCCGCCGACGTCAACGTGTTGGCGGGGGCGATCCTCGCCGGCAGCGGCACCGTCGGCACGATCAGCGTGAATGGCGGCGGCACGGTCTCGCCCGGCAACTCGCCCGGCACGCTGACCACGGCGGGAGCCGTGTTCGCCCCTGGCGGCAACTACAATTGGCAGCTCTACGACGCCTCCGGCACCGCCGGCAACGCGAACGGCTGGGATCTCATCGACATCGTGTCGAGCGGCACGCTCGACCTCTCCGGGCTGTCGAGCGGCTCGACGTTCAACCTCAACCTCTGGACACTCTCGTCGATCAGCCCCGACACAAGCGGCCCGCCGCAGAACTTCGACCAGAGCCTGTGGCCGGCGTTCCCGATCGTCCGCTTCGGCAGCCTTTCGAGTCTGGTCCTGCCCGGTGGCTTCAGCAAAACCGCCAACGCGGATCTCACGAGCCTGTTCACGATCACCCTCACCGGCACCAACGGCACCGCCGGCTGGGGCGGCGGCAGCCCGCCCGCCCTCAGCGACATCATGGTGCGCGTCGGTGCGAGTGGCTCGTCGCTCGATATCATCATCGTGCCCGAGCCGACCGCGATCGCGCTCGTCTGCATCGGTGCGGCCTGTGCGGCCTGCATCCGCCGCCGCAGGCCCTCGGATCGCACTTAGAGCACGTCGCCCCACAGCGAGTCGGACACGAGCATCCCCGCCCGCGTGAGCCGCACGCGCGAGCCGTCGTCGGTCGCCAGCCCCTGCTCCACCCAGCGCGCGATCGCCGCGCCCGCGAGCGGGTCGAGGGCCAAGCCGCTCGCCGCCTGAAACGCCGCACGCTCGATCCCCTCGCGGCGCCGCAGCCCCACCACGATCCGCTCCTGCGCCGCCTGTTCGGCCGTCATCGCGTCGACGTCGCCCGCGGCATCCTCGCCCGCGAGCGTCTTTGCGATCCACGTCGTGGTGCTGCGGTGGTTCGTGATCCGCGTCCGGCCGTCGAACCGCGCGGCCCCCGGCCCGAAGGCCTCCCAGGGCCGGCAGTCCCAGTAGGCCTCGTTGTGCCGGCAGCAAAATCCCGGCCGCGCAAAGTTGCTCACCTCGTAGTGCTCGAAGCCCGCGGCCTCGAGCCGGTCGATCGCCGTCTCGAACATCATGCGCTCGACCGACTCCTCCGCCGGCACGAGGTCGCGCCGCCGCCGCGCCGCCTCGAACGCCGTCCCCTGCTCCCACGTCAGGCAGTAGACCGACACGTGCTCGGGCGCGAGTCCGATGACCGCATCGAGGTCCCGTTCGACCGCCGCGAGCGTCTGCCCCGGCGCCGCCGTCATGAGGTCGACGTTCACGGCGAGGCCCGCCGCGTGCAAGCGCTCCACGGCCCGGCACACGTCTGCGGGCGCGTGGTCGCGATCGAGGGCCCGCAGCGTGGCCGCATCGAGCGACTGCCCCCCGAGGCTCACCCGCGTGACGCCGAGGTCGCGGCACACGGTCACGAATGCATCCGTCACGTCGAGCGGATTGGCCTCGATGGAGACCTCCGCCCCGCCGGCCGGCACGAGCCTGCTCTTCCACAGTGCACACAGCCGCCGCAGGCCATCCGGCCCGAGGTGCGACGGCGTGCCGCCGCCGAGGTAGAGCGTGTCGAGCTCCAGTGGATCTCTCACGCGTTGAAGCTCGATCGAGAGTGCGGCGAGGTAGCCCTCGATCAGATCGTCGCGGCCGGCCACGAGCGTGAAGTCGCAGTAGCCGCAGCGATGACGGCAGAACGGCACGTGGACGTAGGCATGGCGGGGAGCGGGCATCCGTGCATTCTGACAGACGGAGAGCGCTGGAACTCCGTCGCTACGAGTTGAGGGAGGCGCAGGGCCACCCAGTGCCCCGGCCGCCGGCTTTAGCGACCAGCGAAGCCATGGATGGCGCAGCGTTAGTCGCTAGGAGTGAGCGCAGCCCGGGCACCGATCTGCCGCAGGCAGATTGGTCGTGCGAAGCGAACGTCCGGCGACGGGGTCTGGGTGGCCCAGAGCCGGCGAAGCATGACAGGCTGAAGCCTGTCCCACATGGGAGCATGACAGGCTGAAGCCTGTCCCACATGGGAGCATGACAGGCTGAAGCCTCTTGTGGTGACAGGCTGAAGCCTGTCCCACATGGGTCACAGCCACACGTGCAACCGTCCGTCGAGCATGTCGGGGATCTTCTTGGCGAGGATCCGGCGGATGCGGTCGTCGGTGTAGCGCGTGGAGAAGTGGGTGGCGATGATCACCTCGTTGCGGAACCGCTCGCGGCGGGCGAGCAGGTCGTCGAGGTGCATGTGGCCGAACTTGTGGATTTTCTCCTTGCGGTGCGCGTGTGCCACGAAGGTGAGTTCCGTGATCAACACCATGGCCTCGAACATCGCCGGGCAGCGGTCGAGGCCCTCCGGCGAACTGTCGCCGAGATAGGCCACGAGCGGCGTGCGCACCTCGTGCGTCACGTCCACTCCCGAGAGCCGCAGATCGCGGATCTTGTCGCCCGGCAGTCCCTGAAACTCGTGCTTGAGCTTGCGCCGCCGTTCCCACACGACGAAGCCCACGCTCGGAAGCGTGTGGCAGGTGGCCGACACCGTCACCACGTGCTCCCGCGAGAGTTCGATCTCGTCGCCCGGCCGGGCGGGCAGGAGCGTGCACGGGAGCCGACCGCGGTCGAGCCGGCTCACCGCCTTCAAGAGCCTCTCGATCGGCTCGATGGCGGTCTCGGGCAGGTAGATCGTGGGCGGCTCCATCTTCATCATCCGCCGCCGGGCCACGTAGACAGGGAGCGCCGCGATGTGATCGAGGTGCGTGTGCGTGAGAAACCACGTGCTCGTGGCCATGAAGCTCCACGGCTGGGCGCCGAGGTCGAAGCCCAGCTTGAGTTCGGGGATCCGCCAGTAGCTCTGCACGGCGGCCCGCGAGTAGCCCTCGATCGTGAGCCCCTTGTGGACGAGGGTGCGGAGGGGGGCGTTGTCGATCATGGGGTCGCTGGGAACGGGTTCACCGGGGCGGCGGGCGCAGCGGCGGTCTCCCGTGGTTCGAGCCAGATTTCGTCGAACAACCTGTCTTGTCGCGTCGAGAGCCTGCCTCGGCGCGTGAGCTCGAGGACCGCCAGAAAGATACCCATCAGCCGGCTCCGCGGCATATCGGGATCGAGCAACTCCGAGAAAGCGACCCTTCCGCGGTCGTGCACCAGGGCGTCCACCCGCTCGATGTGGACTTCGATCGGGGTGTCGTCCTGGATGATCTGGCGGGGCTTCCTCCGCTCGCGCTTGCGCAACACGCGGGCCATCGCCCCCACGAGATCCCACACCTGCACGTCGCCGATCGTCACCTCGACCGGACCCGCGCTGCGGGCCGGCTCGTCGGACACGAGCCGCGGAAACCGCAGCTCCCACTGCCGGGCCCGGTCTTCGAGCATCACGGCGGCATCGCGGTATTGCTTGTACTCGAGCAGCCGGCGCACGAGGTCCTCGCGGACCGGCTCCACCGTCTCCTGCGGCTGTTCCTCCGGCCGCGGCACGAGCGCGCGGGCCTTGATCTCGAGGAGCACGCTCGCGAGTTCCACGAACTCGCCCACCTGGTCGATGGCCAGATCCTCGAGCACGTCGAGATAGGCCACGAACTCCTCGGCGATCCTGGCGATCGGCACCTGCGTGACATCCACCTCGTGCTTCTTCACGAGGTACAGCAGGAGGTCCATCGGCCCGGAGAAGACGTCGGTCGCGACCTTGAATTCCATGCGGCCATTTGCCGCGGGGCCGCCAGCCATGTCAATGCCGAACCAGTGGGGCGACCGTCCCGGTCGCCACGCGCGGCAAGCGAGACGCTTGCCCCACATTTTCGGTACGATGCCCGCATGGCGTTCGAAACACTCTGGGCTCCGTGGCGGCTGGGATACGTGCAGGGGCGCGAGAAGGGTTCGCCCCGGGAACAGGTGGAGCCCGCAGCCTGGCGGCCGGGCGCCGATCGCGACTGCTTTTTGTGCCGGGCTGCGGCCGCCGCACCAGCCGATCACCGGGCCCTCGGCGTCGTGGGCACGACGCCTCACGCCGTCGTGGTGATCAACCGGTTTCCCTACTCGAACGGACACCTCCTCGTCGCCCCGCTCGACCACCGCGCCGCGCTCGCCGATCTGGGCGACGCCGCCCTGCTCGACCTCCAGCATCAGCTCGTCGGCTGGTGCGGCCTGCTCGAACGGTCGATGCAGGCACAGGGATTCAACGTGGGCCTGAATCTGGGCGGCGTGGCGGGCGCCGGGCTGCCCGGCCACCTCCACTGGCACATCGTTCCCCGGTGGAGCGGTGACGTGAACTTCATGCCCACCACGGCCGGCGTGCGGGTCCTGCCGCAGGCGCTCGACAGTCTGTGGGAGCAGCTCGTCGCCGCCGCCGCGGAGGGGCCGCCATGACCGCGACGGACTGGGCGACACGCGCCGACTGGCGGCTCCGCGAGGCGCACACCCTCGGCCCGTGGGCGATGCACTCGGCCGATTCGGCCGGCCGCGTGCACCCCGAGCCCGCCCATCCGTTCCGCGCGCCCTACCAGCGCGACCGCGACCGGATCGTCCATTCGGCGGCCTTCCGTCGGCTGGCGCACAAGACGCAGGTCTTCACGGGCGACCATGGCGACTACCATCGCAGCCGGCTCACGCACACGCTCGAAGTGACGAGCATCGCCCGCACGCTCGCCCGGGCCCTGTCCCTGAACGAGGATCTCGTCGAGACGCTGGCGCTGGGGCACGACATCGGCCACCCCCCGCTCGGCCACGCGGGCGAGGACACGCTCGCCGAACTGCTCGCGGCGGAAGGCGGGTTCAACCACAATGCGCAGGCGCTGCGCATCATGGAGCTGCTGGAGTTCCGGTCCGCGGGTTTCCCGGGGCTCAACCTGTCGCGGGAGGTGCTCGACGCACAGGCCACCCGCAAACGGGACGGCCGGGCTCCGGCACCGCTGCTGGAGACGCAGGTCGTGGATGCGGCCGACTCGATCGCCTACGACACGCACGACGCCGACGACGCGATCGAACTGGGGCTGGTCTCGCTGGACGAACTGCTCGAGCTGCCGCTCGTCGCGGAGGCCGCCGCCCGGGCCCGCGAACACTCCGGCGGCTCCAGCGGGGGCGCGCTGCGACGGGCGGTGCTCCATCAGCTCGTGGATCTCCAGGTGGGCGACGTGGTCGCTGAGAGCCGCGCGGCGATCGACCGGCTGGAGGTCGATTCGGTCGCCCGGGTGCGGGCCGTGTTCGACGGCGGCGACGGGGTCCGCGGCGTGCGGATCGTCTCCCACAGCGCCGCGCTGGCCGCCGCCAAGAAGCAGCTGGAGATTTTTCTGTTCCAGCGGGTCTACCGCAGCGAGCGGGTGATGACCGTCCGCAAGGCGGTGCAGCGGAGGCTGTCCGACCTGTTCCAGTGGTACGTCGATCATCCCGACGAACTGCCGGTCCGGTTCCGGGCCCGTGCGGCCGACTGCGGCGTGCCCCGGAGCACCGCCGACTACATCGCCGGGATGACCGACCGGTTCCTCGAACAGGATTGCGCCCGCCGCCTCTGATACACTTCGGCCATGGCACTCATCGCGCTGCGGGCCATCTTCGTCGCGGTTTCGGTGGGAATCGCCGTGCTGATGTTCAACACCCCCGCGGTGCAGGAGTCGCCGGCGTGGGTCCCGTGGGCCGTCCTCCTCGGCATGATCACGGTGCCCGTGGTGGTGATCGGCGTCGATTCCGCGCTGCGGCGGAAGGACGTCACGGTGATCACTGCCGTCTACTTCGGCCTCCTCGTGGGGGTGTTCCTCGCGTACGTGGCGACGCTCGCCCTCGCGCCGATCCTGCCGACCGATCCCGAGCATCCGGTCACCCGCTGGCTGCCGCTCATCCTCGGCATGCTGCTGTGCTACGTCTGCACGAGCCTCCTGCTCCAGACCCGTGACGACTTCCGGTTCCTCATCCCCTACGTCGAGTTCGCCCGCGACGTGAAGGGGCTGCGACCCAACATCCTCGACGCCAGCGCCATCATCGACGGCCGGGTGGCCGACCTCGCCAAGACCGGGCTGTTTCAGAGCCGGTTCGTCGTGCCGTCGTTCGTCGTGGACCAGCTGCAGGCGGCCGCGGAGTCGTCCGACCGTCAACAGCGACAGCGTGGCCGGCGCGGCCTCGACGTGCTCGCGCGGTTGCGCGAGAACAAGTCCGTGGACATCGAGGTGCTCGCCCCCGCCGACGACGCGGACGCCGACGCATCGGATGAACAGCGGATCGTCGCCATGGCCCGCCAGCTGGGCGGGCGGCTCCTCACGAACGACCCGAATTCGGTCAAGATCGCAGGCTTCCGTTCGGTGCAGGCCGTCAACGTCAACGAGGTGGCCGTGGCCCTCAAGCCCGCGTTCGTGGCGGGGGATACGCTGGAGGTGCGGGTCGTGAAGCCGGGCGAGGGGGCGGGCCAGGGCGTGGGCTACCTCGACGACGGCACGATGGTCGTGGTGGAAGGCGGCCGCGACCAGATCGGCCGGCTCGTGCATGCGAGCGTCACGAGCACGCTGCAGACGTCGGCCGGCAAGCTCGTCTTCGCCAAGCCGGAATTCTCCCGCACCTGACGCCGCGTGGCGTCCGCCGAAACGCGCCATGCCGAGGCCCTTTGCCGCCGCCTGCCTGATCCTGTGCCTGCTCCCGGCCGCCGCGCGTGCTGCCGAGCCGCCACGAGCTCCGAACGTGCTCTTCATCCTGTGCGACGACCTGCGGCCCGACGCGCTCGGCTGCCATGGGTCGAAGCACGTGAAGACGCCGCGGATCGACGCCCTGGCGGCCGGGGGCGTACGGTTTGCCAACGCCTTTTGTACGACGTCACTCTGCTCACCGAGCCGGGCGAGCATCCTCACCGGGCTCTACGCCCATCGCCACGGCGTCCGCAACAACTTCACGGAACTGCCGGCCACCCTGCCGCACTGGCCCGGGCGGCTTCGCGAGCAGGGCTACGCCACGGCGTATGTCGGCAAGTGGCACATGGGCGAGGACAACGACTCCCCGCGGCAGGGCTTCGACTGGTTCGTGTCGCACACCGGCCAGGGGAAATACTTCGACACCGAGTGGAACGTCAACGGCGAGCGCCGCGAGACCCCGCAGGGGTACTACACGACCGTGGTCACCGACTACGCCCTGGACTGGCTGAAAGGGCGGCAGGCCGGCGGGCCCTGGGCGCTGTGCGTCGGGCAGAAGGCGCCGCACTCGTTTTATGTTCCCGAGCCCAAGTACGCGCATGCCTTCGACGACGTCCGCGTGCCCTATCCCGCCAGTGCGTTCGAGCTCGACGGCAAGCCCGACTGGATTCGCGAGCGGCTCCCCACATGGCACGGCATCTACGGCCCGCTGTTCGAATGGCGGAAGTCGTTTCCCGACACGCGCCCGGAAGGCGTCAGGGACTTCGAGAACATGGTGCACGCCTACTGGGGCACGGTGCTCTCGGTGGACGACAGCGTGGGGCGGCTCGTCGATTTCCTGGAGGCGACGGATCAGTGGGACAACACGCTCGTCGTCTTCATGGGCGACAACGGGCTCCTCGAAGGGGAGCACGGGATGGTGGACAAGCGGACGATGCACGAGCCGAGCATCCGCATCCCGCTCATCGCCCGCGGTCCGGGACTGCCGGCCGGCCGGGTCGTACACGAGCAGGTGCTCACGGCCGACGTCGCGCCGAGCATCCTCGCCGCCTGCCGTGCGAAGCCGCTCGACGCCATCGACGGCCGCTCGTGGCTGGGACTGTTGTCCGGCACAGGCTCGCCGTGGCGCACGGAATGGCTGTACGAATACGACTACGAGAAGCAGTTTCCCTACACGCCGAACATCCGCGGCATCCGCACCGAAGGCTGGAAGTTCGTGCGGTATCCGCACGGCGACGGCACGCCCGACCGGCATCTGCCCGAACTCTACGACCTCGCCGCCGACCCCGGCGAACTCGTGAACCTCGCCGCCGACCCTGGCCATGCGGCCACGCGGGCCGATCTCGAACGCCGGCTCTCGGCCCTGCTCATGGCACACGGACTGACGCCCGGCGCCGACACGATGCCGCTCGACGAGGGCATCCGGTCGGCCCTGCCCGACCGGAAGATCCGCTGAGTCAGACCTCCCAGCCCGTGCGGTAGGCCCGGCGCAGGAGCGCGTTCACGTCGGCCCGATCGCTCTTCATGGCGGCCGCGTCCCAGGCCAGCTCGCCGCGCACGCGGTAGGCGATGTTCGCCAGCAGCACGCTCTCGGAGAGCGGCCCCGTGTAATCGAAGTTGCAGCTGGCGGGCTGACCGCCACGGCAGGCGTCGATCCACTCCCGACGGAAGCCCGGCGACGGCGCGAGCGTCTGCGGTGGGCTCTTCACCTCGGCGAACTTCGCCTCGGGAAGAAGCAGCCACTTCTCGAAGCCGCAGAGCAGCATGCCCTCGGTGCCGATGAAGAGCGTGTTTTTCTTGTCAGCCATCGTGGCATCGATGCCTCGCTCGGCGAGCACCGGCGGCAGGCCCTGATACCAGTGCACGCTCACGGCAGGCAGCGTCTTGCCCGCAGCCGACGTGCGTGCCGGAAAGTCGAGCCGGCTCGTGAGCTGTGTCGGCGTCCGCTGCGGATCGGGCGTGGGTCCGCTGCCCGCCACCCGCACGGGGTGCGCGAGGTCGAGCGCCCAGAACGGGATGTCGAGGATGTGGCAGCCCCAGTTCCCCGTTTCTCCGGTGCCAAACTCCCACCAAAACCGCCAGTCGTACGGGGCAAAGCCAGCAGTGTAGGGCCGCTCGGCGGCGGGACCGAGCCACAGATC
>RFUD01000260.1 GCA_009923125.1 Planctomycetia bacterium | reverse complement strand
TCTGGGAGCAAGCGCAGCCAGGATGGCGAAGCGCAGCGGACAGGCAGGGAGCGGTGGCCACGATGGCCACCGCGAACGTCCGGCGATGGGGCATTGGCAGCCCCGAGCCACGCACGACGCCGATTCAACCGTCCCGCATGTGCCGTGTCGAACAGGATTGCGGTTCACCCCCAGGCGGCCGACGGATTGCCGGGGATTGTGAGAATTGGGTTGCGATTCGCCGGGCCGCTTGTGTCGGCCTCCCACCAGCCCTACTTTCAAGAGGGTTCGCCAGGACGCGGAGCAGAGGCTGGTCATGGAATTCTTCGAGGCGGTGGGCCAACTCGGCACGGGCCAGATCGTGCTGCTCGTGATCGCGCTGTTGATCGCGTTCGGTTTCGAGTGCATCAACGGGTTTCACGATACCGCCAACGCCGTGGCGACCGTGATCTACACGAAGTCGCTCAAGCCCACGCCGGCGGTGGTCTGGTCGGGTCTGTGGAACTTCATCGGCGTGCACGCCGGCGGCATCGGGGTGGCATTCAGCATCGTGCACCTGCTGCCGGTCGATCTGCTCGTGAACATCAAGACCGGCCGCGGGCTGGCGATGGTGCTCTCGCTGCTCGGCGCGGCGATCATCTGGAACTTCGCCACGTGGTATCGCGGGCTGCCCGCGTCGAGTTCGCACTCGCTCATCGGGTCGATCATGGGCGTCGGCATGATGAATGCCTGGCTCGAACAGGGCTCGATCTTCAAGGGCATCAACTGGCACAAGGCCTCCGAGGTGGGCATGGCCCTGCTGATCTCGCCCGTCGTCGGCTTCGGACTGGCGGCCCTGCTGCTGGTGATCAGTCGGAAGCTGATCCCGTCGCGGGAACTGTACGAGCCGCCCCACGGCGATCGGCCGCCGCCGTGGTGGATCCGTGCCCTGCTCATCGGCACCTGCACCGGCGTGAGCTTCGCCCACGGCTCCAACGACGGCCAGAAGGGCATGGGCCTGATCATGCTCGTGCTCATCGGGATCGTGCCCGCCGCCTACGCGCTCAACATGGGCATCTCCGGCGACCAGATCACCGCGACGGCGGAGGCCGCCCGGCGTCTGGAGCAGGAACTGTCGGAGCCGCAGCTGGCACTGATGATGAACGCCCTCAAGGACCGGCACGTCGCCGAGCGGCGGGTCGAGAGCATCGGTCGCCGCGAGGGTGTGGCGGCGGCGGCGGTGCTGGAGTCGGAAATGGTCGAGGAGATGCTCGACCCGTTCCCCCAGGACGACGTCGTCCTGGCCACGCTCGATCCGCTGCCGCTGTGCAAGGAGGTGCTGGCCAGCCTCGACGGTCGCACGAACTTCAAGGACCTGCACGCCGACGATCGCTGGAAACTCCGCACCCAACTGGTCGAACTGGGGGCGTCGGTCCGCACGCTGCTGCGGCAGTTCGGCGACAACCTCGCCGAGGATCGGCGCAAGGTGCTCAAGAGCCTCGCCGGGCAGCTGGCCAAGCCCGTCGAGTACGTGCCCGAGTGGGTCGTGATGGGCGTCGCGTTGTGCCTCGGACTGGGCACGATGTTCGGCTGGGAGCGGATCGTGGTCACGGTGGGCGAGAAGATCGGCAAGACCCACCTCACCTACGCCCAGGGCGGCGCCGCGGAACTCGTGGCTGCCTCCACGATCGCGATGGCCGATTCGCTGGGCATGCCGGTGAGCACGACGCACGTCCTGTCCAGCGGCGTCGCCGGCACGATGTGGGCGAACAAGTCGGGCATCCAGCCGGAGACGGTTCGCGAGATCGCCCTGGCGTGGATTCTCACGCTGCCGGTCGCCATGGCCCTCTCCGGCGGCCTGTACTGGATCGCCACGTTCTTCACCGGCTGACGCCCCGGCTTCGCTCCGGGCCGGCCGTTCGTTTGACGCGCGCACGGGCCCGGTTTAGCGTTGCACCGGGTGTCCGGTCTTTCCGCCGCGGGTTTACGCATGTCGCTTCGCCGCCTTCTGCTGGTGCTGGCCCTCGTCGCCGTTCACAACCGCACGGACGCCGCCGAGCCGGCGACGTACACGGTGAAGCCGGTGCCGTTTCGGCTCGAGGCCAGGCTCGAAGGCACATTCGAGCCGCCCCGGATCACGGACGTGCGGCCGGACATGAAGCGTTGGACGCAGCTCGTCGTCGAGGAGGCCGTGCCGCACGGCACGCGGGTGGGCACCGGTGACGTGCTCGTCAGGCTCGATACGGCGAAGCTCGACGAGGCGATCCGCGACCTCGAGATCTCCGGACGGCTGGCGTCGATCGCCCTCGGGCTGCAGGAGCGGGAGCTTGCGATCCTCGAGAAGGCGACGCCGCTGCAGCTCGAAGTGGCGACGCGGATGCGGCGCGTGATGCGCGAGGACGTCGATCGCTATCACGCCAAGGAGGCGGAACTGGCCGCCGCCGCGAACGACAAGCAGCTCGAGGCGGCGGAGTTTTCCCTGGCGAACGCCGAGGAGGAGCTGGCGCAGCTCGAGAAGATGTACGAGCAGGACGACCTCACCGAGGAGACCGAGGAGATCGTCCTCAAGCGGGCGCGATTCGAGGCCGAGATGGCCCGCTTCAATGCCGACCTGACCCGCGATCGCCACGACCGCATGGCGGGCCTCGATCTACCCCGTCGCAGGGAGTTTCTCGCGAACCTCGACCGGGCGAGCGAACTCGATTTCGAGCTGGCACAGGGCAGCCTGCCGGTGGCCTTGGAGCGGCAGCGGCTCGAGCTGGAGAAGGCCCGGAACGAGCAGCGCAAGGCCGCCGAGAATCTCGCCGAACTCAAGGCGGAGCGGTCGCGGATGCCGATCCGGGCCCCCACCGACGGGATCGTGTATTACGGCAGGTGGCGGCTGGGGAAGTGGAGCGACGCCGAGACGGCCGCGGCTCGACTGCGGCCGGGCGGCCAACTCGACGCCCGCGACACGATCATGACGGTCATCGGCCCGGGCAAGTTGGCGGTGCGCGCGGGCGTGCCCGAGAAGGATCTGGCCCGCGTCTCCGCCGGCACCCCGGCGAAGGTGGTGCCGCGGGCGTTTCCCGACGTGCGTCTCGACGCGATCGTGCGCGGGGTGTCGCCGGTGCCCGTGGCGGGCGGCCGGTTCGACGCCCTGATCGAACTGGCCGGGGAGCATCCGCGGCTGGTCGCCGGGATGGAGGCCGATGTTCGCGTGGTCGTGGAGAGCCGGCCCGACGCGCTCGCCGTGCCGAAGAAGGCCGTGTTCAGCGAACCGCTCGACGACGAGGCGAGGTTCGTGTTCGTGGTGATGCCGAACGGCAAGGAGCCCCAGAAGCGTACGGTGGCGGTCGGCCGCGCGACGGACGAACTCGTCGAGATCTCCGCCGGCCTGACGCCGGGGGAGGAGATCCTGCTCGAACGGCCGAAGCCGGCGGAGAAGCCGAAGGCCGAGGATCAGCGGCCCGAGCCCGAAGCCCCCGCGAAGCCGGCCGCCGCGGCGCCCGCGAAGTGATTCGCCGACCGGGGGAGTCGCCGATGCAACGCTGGCTGTGGGCCCTCGTCCTGAGCCTGGGTTTTTCCGAGGCCAGGGACGTCGTGGCGGCGGAGCCGGTGCCGGCGGCGGAGCCCCGCCCGGCGGCCGAGATCGGCCCGCGGGCCGAGCCGGTCGAGCCGGTGCCATCGGTCGAACTCGAGGCGGCGATCGGCCGCGGCGTCGCCTTCCTCCTCGACTGCCAGCGGGACGACGGCTCCTGGGGTTCCGCGGACAACTCCAAAGGGGGTGTCGACATCTATGCTCCGGCCCCCGGGGCGCATCGGGCCTTTCGGGGAGCGGTGACGGCGCTGGCCGTCGCGGCCCTCATTGAAACCGGCGATGCCGACGTCAGGGTCGATGCGGCCGTCGATCGCGGCCAGGCATGGCTGCTCGAGCATCTTCCGCGACTCCGCCGGGCCACTCCCGACACGCTGTACAACGTCTGGGGACACGCCTACGGCATCGAGGCGCTCGCCC
>RFUD01000259.1 GCA_009923125.1 Planctomycetia bacterium | reverse complement strand
CCGAAGCAGCCCCGCATGATCTGCACGCTCGTCTCCACCACCTCGAAGGCCGGGATGCGGGCCGTGCCATACGCCGGGTGTGGCCGCCGCGTGAAGGGAAGGCCGTAGACCTCGTCCATCTCGTGCTCTTCCAGCGGCAGGGCGGGCGGGTTCACCACCACGGCCTCCCGCGCGTGCCGCTGCACCAGCCGCCGGGCGTTGTGGGGATTCGTTTCCAGGTGGGAAATCCGCGTCAGGTCGCAGAAGGCGAGCTTGTCGGCCACGACGGATTCGTAGGCGGGCAACTCCACCGTGTCGGGGCAGCAGGGGCCGGCGCCCGTCGGGGGCGGCTCGCTCGCGCCGAGCCGGTAGGCCACGCCGCGGAGGTCGCGGAGATCCTTCACGGTCTTCCCGGCGGCGAGACCGCGGGCGATCTCGAGGATCGTCCGCTCCCCCATCCCGAAGGCGACGAGATCCGCCTTGGCGTCGAGCAGGATCGAGCGCCGGACGGTGTCGCTCCAGTAGTCGTAGTGGGCGAGTCGCCGGAGCGAGGCCTCGACGCCGCCGGCCACCACCGGCACGCCGGGAAACGCCTCCCGCGACCGCTGGCAGTAGGCGAGCGTGGCCCGGTCGGGCCGCCGGCCGATCCGGCCGTCGGGCGAATAGGCGTCGTCGTTCCGCACCTTCCGGTTGGCGGTGTAGTGGTTGATCATCGAGTCCATGTTGCCGGCGGACACGCCGAAGAACAGCCGCGGCCGGCCGAACTGCCGCCACGGCTCGCACGACTGCCAATCGGGCTGGGCGAGCACGGCCACACGGAAGCCGGCCGCCTCGAGGAGCCGGGCCAGCAGGCCGTTGGCGAAACTTGGGTGATCGACGTAGGCGTCGCCCGACACGAACACGACGTCCACCTCGTCCCAGCCGCGGGCGAGCATTTCCGCTCGCGAGGCGGGCAGCGGTGCCGCCGCCGCGACTGGCGGCGCATCCCGGTGCCCGGGGCGCGATGCGGGATCGGAACGGAGCGGAAGCGGCATGGATGGTCGTCGGCGGCTGACGAACGAGGCGTTGCTGTAGTGTAGCCGCGTGAAAATGGCGTCGCGGTGGGCTGGTATATTCGGCACAATCGGGTGTTCCGGCTCCGCATGTCTTCCTGCTTCCGTGTCGTGATCGCCGTGCTGGTCCTCGGGGCGGGCGTGGTCCGTTCAGCGGAGCCCCCTGCGCCCGAGCAGATCGCGGCGTGGATCGACCAGCTGGGCGCCGATCAATTCGCCCAGCGGGAGGCCGCCAGCCGCAGCCTCGCCGATACGGGCCACGCGGCCCTCGCACCGCTCGCGGCGGCGATCGGCCGCGACGACCTCGAGGTCGCCAGCCGGGCCGTGGAGATCGTCCGTGGATTCCTCGGCAGCGACGACGAGTCGCTCGCCCATGCGGCGGAGCAGATTCTGGAAACCGTCGCCGAGGGTCCAGACTCCTCGGTGGCCCAGTTCGCGGTCGGCACGCTCGACTTCCACCATCGGGGCATGGCGGAGGCGGCCCGCGAGAAACTCGAGTCGCTCGGTGCGGTGGTCACCGAGGGATTCCTGATGAGCGGCAGCCGCGGCCTCCAGGTGACGCTCAACGCCCGGTGGCGGGGCACCTCGACGGACCTGCGGCTCGTCTCGCGGCTGCGGGGTCTCCGGGGCGTGGGCGTGCTCGGCGTGCCGATCGACGCCGCCGGCGTCGCCGCCCTCGGCCGGTTGCGGGGGCTGGAATCGCTGCAGCTCTTCGGCACGGGAATCGGCGACGACGCGCTGGCCGCGCTCGCCGCCAAGTTGCCCGACACCCGGATCGACGCGCGCAAGGGGGGTAAGCTCGGTGTCGGTGGGCAGCCGATGGCCGGGCCGTGCGTGATCACGCAGGTCGCGGAGGGATCGGCCGCCGCGAAGGCCGGCCTCCAGATCGGCGACGTCGTGGTGGCGATCGACGGCGGCCCGGTCGCCAACTTCGAGGCGCTTACCGAGCAGGTCGGCAGGCACGGGCCCGGCGAGACGATCAAGCTCGAGATCGAGCGGGCACTGCCCGGCGAGCCGGGGCAGCGGTTCACCCGGGAGGTGGCACTCGATGGCTGGGAGTGACGACATGAACGGAAACCCTCCCGACGGCCCGGCGCCGCTGGTCGACGTCCGCTGGCACGCCCACGCCGTGAGCCGGGCCGACCGTGAACAGGCCGCCGGCCACAAGGGCTGCGTGCTCTGGTTCACGGGGCTTTCCGGCTGCGGCAAGAGCACGCTCGCCAACGCCGTCGATCGCAAGCTCTTCGAACGCGGCTGCCGCACCTTCGTGCTCGACGGCGACAACGTGCGGCTGGGCCTCAACGCGGCGCCGGCCCTCCTCGAGCCGCGGCACGGCGCAGACTTCGCCCGCCGATTCGGCCTCGGATTCGGCCCGCAGGACCGCGAGGAAAACATCCGCCGCATCGGCGCCGTCGCGGAACTCTTCGCCCAGGCCGGCACGCTCACGCTCACGGCCTTCATCAGCCCCTACCGGCGCGACCGCGACGCCGTGCGGGCGATGCTCCCGCCCGGCGACTTCGTGGAGATCTACGTCAAGGCGCCGCTCGAGGTCTGCGAGGCCCGCGATCCGAAGGGCCTCTACAAGAAGGCCCGCGCCGGCGAGATCAAGGGCTTTACGGGCATCGACGACCCGTACGAAGAGCCGCTCGCGCCGGAACTCGTCGTCGACTCGGCGGCCCGCCGGCCGGACGACCTCGCCGCTGACGTCATCGCGTGGCTCGAACGCGCGGGCAAGATCACACCGCTGTAGCGACGGGCGGCCTTTCTCCATGCGTGCCGGCTCGGTGCTGGCCGTGCCCTCTCGCCGGACGCTCGCCTCGGCCCTCCCGGCCTCGGCTCTCTGCGTGTCTGCTTCGCTTCGGCACCCATGCCTGCGCTCGCTCCCACAGCCCGCTCGAGGGCAGCGGCCAGCCCCGAGCCTCCCCTGTTCCAGTTGAGGAGGCTTCGGGCTCCCCGTGTCCCGGGAGCCGGCGTACGCAGACAAGCGGAGCCAGGATGGCGAAGCGCCGTCGGAGTCGAGCGAGCGCAGGGCAGGATGCCCGCAGCGAGCGTCCGGCGATGGGACACGGGGGGCCCGAAGCCGGTGCGATCTACTTCTTCGGCGCGATGAGTTCGACGATGTTGCCGTCGGGATCGCGGACGCAGGTCAGGAACAGACCCTTGGCGATGGTCTCGGGGATCGCCACCGGACTCTTGGCGAGCGGCTTGACGCCGATCTTTTCCAGGCGGGCGAGTGCGGCGTTCGTGTCGTCCACGATGATCGTGAGATAGCGGAAGCCGGTGTGGGAATGGATGAAATCGTTGTCGCCGGTGCGGGGCGTCGTGCCCTCCACGCTCATCAGCTTGAGCTTCGTGGCGGAGTCGCCTTCGCCGAGCACGAGCACGCGCACCGAGAGCGGCTTGCCGTCGGTGAGGCCGGCGCCGGCGGCCACGTCGGCCGGCACGGTGAAGCCGGGGAGTTCACGGAAGCCGATGCCGTCGACGTAGAACCGCACCGACTTCTCGACGTCGCTGACGACGGTGCCAAGGTCGATCGTCGTGCGAGGAAACGCGACCGGCTCGGCCGCGAAGACCGCGGTCAGCGACAGAACGGACGACAGGACGATCGAGAGTTGCAGCGGCCGGCGGGTCATGGCGAAACTCCTGCGGGGGATTCGTGCAGGAGCATACCGGCGTGACGCGCCCGGGCAACACCTCCGAGCGGCTCACGCGAAGATCGCGTCGACCGGCTTTCCCTTGCCGTCTTCGGTGGCGTAGAAGGGCCGGTTCTCGATGTCGTAGACCGTCTTCGGGCTGATCCCCATGGCCGTGAACAGCGTGGCGTGAAGGTCGGTGACCGTGACGGGATTCTCGACGGCCATGCAGGGCCGCTCGTCGGCGGTTCTGCCATGCACGAATCCGGGCTTCACGCCGCCGCCGAACAGCACCGCCG
>RFUD01000258.1 GCA_009923125.1 Planctomycetia bacterium | reverse complement strand
CCAGCAGGTTCACGAGCGTGGTCTTGCCCGAGCCCGAGCGACCCACGATGCCGATCATCTCGCCCGGCGCCACGTCGAACGACACGTCCTGGAGCACCGGCTGGTTGCGGTCGTAGCCGAAGGTGACGTTTTCAAAGCGGATCGCCCCCCGTGGGTCCGGCCAGGCGACGGGCGTCGCGGTCTCCTCGATCGTGACCGGCGTGTCGAGCAGTTCGAGCACCCGCTGACTGCCGGAGAGGAAGCTCGTCAGCCAGGTGGTGAAGTTCGAGAGGGCGCCGAGCGGCGCGTAGAACATCGCCAGGTACGCGAGGAACGCGATCAACTGCCCGAGGGTCATCTGGCCGCCGATCACGTCGCGTCCGCCGACATACCACACGATCAGGCCACCCAGGCCGAACACGAGCTGCATCGCGGCGGCATACGTGGCGTTCGTCTGCTCGACCCACTCCCGCCACGACGACAGGTGATCGCTCGCCGCCTTGAAGCGATCCTGCTCCCGCGGCTCCTGGGCGAACGCCTTCACCACGCGGATCCCCGAGAGCATCCCGTTGAGCGCCGACATCTGCTTGCTGGAGGCGTCCCACAGCCGGTAGTGGCGGGGATACACGTGGCGCCAGAAGACCCATGAGCCGAGGATCACCAGCGGCACCGGGATGAGCGTGTACAGGGCGAGCTTGGGATTGATCCACACCAGCATCGCCCCCACGCCCACGAGCTGCACGATCTGCAGGAGAAAGCCCCCCGTGATCTGCTGCATCAGGCCGTGGAGGACCTCGCTGTCGTGGGCCACCCGGCTGATCATCGAGCCCACCTGGTGCCGGTCGTAGTAGGCCACGGAGAGATGCTGCAGCTTCGTCACCATCTCGGCCCGCAGGGCGCCGGTGAGCCCGGTGCCGATCGCCGTCGCGAGCCGGCCCTTCAGCATGCCGACGACGGACAGCAGCACCCGCGAGAATGCCAGCGCGAGCACGACCACCAACAGGGCCGTCTTGAAGTCGGGCAGCGACTCCACGGCGCCCGTGGCGGTCGAACCACGCGACAGGATGTTGTCCACCATGTACTGCTGGAGCTTCGGCGGCACGAGTTCGGCGACCACGCCGACGAGCGTGAGCACACACAGCAGGATCGCCCCGCGCGTGTAGGGGGCGAGCAGTTCGCCCACGCGCTTGAGGATTCGCCCCTTCTGCATGCATCGCGGGCACGCCTGCTCCCTCGTCGTGAGGCGGAGACGGCATGACGGGCAGCGCGGTGGATCGATCTCGTCGTCGGTCGCCAAGAGCGGCGTCGTCGCATCGGGCCGCTCGAGGGCCCGGGCCACCTTGTGGAACCGCGTGGCCATGGCGTTGGAGTATCGCACCAGATCGACCCAGTCGCCGCCGATCCGCACCTGCAGGGTGCCGCCCCCGACGCCGGCCGCGGTCCGCACCTTCTCGACGTCGGCCCGGTCCACCCGGCGCAGCGAGGCCCCGCCGCCGTGCACGAGCAGCTCGTCCGCCGTCACGACGAGCCATTCCGCCGTCGGCAGACCGTCGAGCGAGACGTCGGTGTCGATCTCCAGGAGCGACGCCGCCGCTGGCGTGCCGCCCGCCGGCCGCGTATCCTGCTGGGGAGTCACGGTCGCAGTGGCGATCGGAGTGTCCTTCCCGGCGAAGGTGGGAACCATCAGGAGCCTGTCCATGGCCTACGGCGAGTATCGCAGGTTTGTTCGATTCGTGGCGGCAGGCTGCCTGCTGCTGGCCGGGGCGGTCTGTCGGGCGGACGAGCCCGGCTTCGAACCGCTGTTCGACGGCACGAGCCTGGCGGGCTGGAAGGCGAGCGAGAATGCCGGCAGTTGGAAGGTGGCCGACGGCCAGATCGTGTGCCACGGACCGCGCAGCCACCTGTTCTACGTCGGGCCCGACGCCGAGCACCCGGCCGAGTTCACCGACTTCCACTTCAAGGCGGAGGTGATGACGAAGCCCGGGTCGAACTCCGGCATCTTCTTCCACACGAAGTTTCAGGAGACCGGCTGGCCAACGGTGGGTTACGAGATGCAGGTGAACAACTCGCAGAAGGACCCGGTGCGCACCGGCAGCATCTACAACGTGGTGAAAAACTTCACGCCGCCGGCCGACGACGACGTCTGGTTCACCCAGGAACTGATCGTCAAGGGCAAGGCGATGGCGGTGATCGTGGACGGCCGCGTGCTCTTCGAGTTCGTGGAGCCGGAGGGCGTCGACGGCACCCGCAAGCTCTCCGCAGGCACGTTCGCGCTCCAGGCCCACGACCCGGGCAGCGAAGTCCACTACAAGAACATCCGGGTGAAGCGGCTGTAAACGCGAGACGGCTCGACGCGCCCAACCCGGCTCGGGGTTGCCCCGTACCACGTCGCCGGACGCTCACTGCGGCCATCCTGGCCTTCGTTCGCTCGACTCCGACGGCGCTTCGCCATCCTGGCTGCGCTTGTCTGCGTACGCCGGCTCCATGGTAGGGGCAACCCCTCGCCTGCCATTTCCGGTTGAGGAGGCTCGGGGCTGCCCAGACCATCGAGCGGGCTATGGAAGCGAGCGCAGCCATGGATGGCGAAGCGAAGCGGACATGCAGAGAGCCTCGGCCGGGAGGGCCGAGGCGAGCGTCCGGCGAGATGATCTGGGCAGACGCGAGCCGGGTCGGGCGGGTGGAGGAGCCACGTGCAATCCGGCCCCACTTCGTGTTGACGCGGTCGCGCCGGCGGCCGTATTTTCCGGGATGAAAGCGAGGTGCCCCCCATGATCCAGTCCGCCCTGCCCGCCGGGATTCGCGACGACATCACGCAGTGCATCGGTCGCACGCCGCTCGTGCGGCTGCGGCGCGTCACCGACGGCTGCGTGGCCACCGTCGTCGGCAAGATCGAAAACATGAATCCGCTGTGGAGCGTGAAGGACCGGATCGCGGCGGCGATGATCGACGCCGCCGAGGCCGCGGGCAGGATCGGGCCCGACACCGTCGTGATCGAGCCGACGAGCGGCAACACCGGCATCGGCCTGGCCTACGTGTGCGCGGCCCGCGGCTACAAGCTCCGCGTCACGATGCCCGAGAGCATGAGCCTCGAGCGTCGGCGGATGCTCAAGGCGCTCGGGGCCGAGCTCGTGCTGACACCAGCCGCCGAAGGCATGCCTGGTGCCGTGCGTCACGCGGAGGAGATCAGCAAGTCGAGCACGCAGTTCTTCATGCCGCAGCAGTTCAAGAACCCGGCCAATCCCGAGATCCACCGGCGCACCACGGCCGAGGAGATCTGGGCCGACACCGAGGGGCGGATCGACATCCTCGTCTGCGGCGTCGGCACCGGCGGCACGATCACCGGCTGCGGCGAGGCGCTCAAGGCGAAGAATCCCGGCATCAGGGTCGTGGCCGTGGAGCCGGCCAACAGCCCCGTGATCTCGCAGAAGCTGGCCGGCGAGGCGATCAAGCCCGGGCGGCACACCATCCAGGGAATCGGCGCCGGTTTCATCCCGGACATCCTCAACCTCGACATCATCGACGAGGTCGTGAAGGTGGACGACGAGGATGCCATGGAGACGGCCCGGCAGATGGCCAAACGCGAGGGGCTGATGTGCGGCATCAGCTGCGGCGCGGCCGCCTGGGGCGCCCTGCAGGTGGCCCGACGGCCGGAGAACGCCGGCAAGCTGATCGTGGTGGTGCTCCCCGACCTCGGCGAGCGGTACCTCTCCACCCGACTGTTTCCCGAATGACGAACCGGACTCGATCCGGGAGCCGGCGCCGACCCCTTCGCCTGCCCGATGCTCGATGCGGGGGCGTGCCGCCGGCTGCGGGGCGGCGGCCCGCTAGCGTCGCTGGCTGAACAGCCAATCGAGCACGAAGCCGTCGCGGTAGGCGGGCGTCCACGCGTCGTGCCCGACGCCCGACAGTTCCGAGTAGATGGGCCTGCCGCCGGCCGCCCGCAACGCGGCGATCATCTGGCGGGATCGCTCCACCGGCACGGCCGTGTC
>RFUD01000257.1 GCA_009923125.1 Planctomycetia bacterium | reverse complement strand
CAGTTGATGTTGCCGCGGACGGTGTTGATCTCGCCGTTGTGGGCGATGTAGCGGAAGGGATGGGCGAGGTCCCAGGTGGGGAACGTGTTGGTGCTGTACCGCTGGTGCACCAGCGCCAGCGCCGACGTCATCTTCTCGTCGGACAGATCGGGGTAGTACTTGTCCACCTGGTCGGCGAGCAGGAGGCCCTTGTAGACCACCGTCTTCGACGACAGCGAGCAGACGTAGATGAAGCCCTGCTCGGTGAGCCCCAACTTCCCGATCTCGATCCCGAAACGCTTGCGGGTCACGAACAGCTTCCACTCGAAATGGTCGCGTGACACCCTGCCGCCGCGGCCCACGAACGCCTGGCGGACGACGGGCTCCACCTCGCGGGCGGTGCCGCCGATCGAGCGGTTGTCGGTGGGCACGCTTCGCCAGCCGAGGAACTCGAGGCCCTCCTCACGGCAGACCTGCTCGAAGAATTGCTCGGCGGCCTCGCGGTCGCCCTCCGACGGGGGCAAGAACACGTTGCCCACGGCCCAGTCGCCGGGCGCCGGGAGGGTGATCCCGGCCTGCGGCGTGACAGCGGCGAAGAACTCGTGGGGCGTCTGGATCAGGATGCCGGCGCCGTCGCCGGTGAGCGGATCGCAGCCGCAGGCGCCGCGATGGGTGAGGTTTTCGAGCACCTCGAGCCCCTGCCGCACGATGCGGTGGCTCTTGCGGCCGTGCATGTTGACGACGAAGCCCACACCGCAGGCGTCGTGCTCGTTGGCGGGGTCGTAGAGGCCCTGCTTCGAGGGCAGGCCGGGGCGGGGCGTGGAGTCGGGACGCGTCATTGCGATGCTCGTTCTGGTGCTGAAGGCCGAAACCTGGTGTTCGAAAAGCCGGGCGGGCGACAATCCGTGGTGCGGGGGGATCAGGCGTGGGCGACCAGGTCGGCGGACGCATCGGCGGCCGGCTCCAGGTCGTGGGCGTGGCCGCGGAGGAGTTCGACGAACCGCGCCGCGGTCGGCGGAAGCGGCTTGCCGCGGGCGTGGATGATGCCGAGGGGTCGCACCATGTCTTCGGGCGCGAGCCGCACCGTGGTCAGCGTGCCGGCGGCCACCTCGCGGCCGACCGTGGGCTCGGGCAGGAGCGCCACGCCGGCGTCGATCTCGACGGCCCGCTTGATGGTCTCGATGTTGTCGAACTCCATCACCACGTTCGGCTCGGCGCCGCTGGCGGCGACGACGCGGTCGATCTCGTGGCGGATCACGAGATCGGGATCGAAGCCCACCATCCGCTGCCCGTGCAGCTCCTTGAGCTCCATCTGCACGCGGCCGGCGAACGGATTGCCGGGCGCGCACACGAGCACGATCGGCTCCTCGCGCCAGGGTTCCGCCTCGATCGAACGGGTGCTGCGGGGATAGCTCACGATGCCGATGTCGGCCTGTCCCTGCTCGACCGATTCGAGCACCCGGTCGGGGTGCAGGTATTCCAGTCGCACGTTGGCCTTCGGATGGCGGCTCATGAACTCCTGCACGTAGCGGCTCATGTGATGCAGGCCCACGGAGTAGATGGCGGCCACCCGCACACGGCCGGCGACCTCGTCGTGGAGCGTCCGCACCTCGTCTTCGAGCGCGTCGTACTGGGCGACGAGCTTGCGGCAGCCGTCGAAAAACACCTTCCCTTCGCGGGTCGGTGCGAGGGGCCGCTTCGAGCGCTCGATCAGTTGCACGCCGAGCCGGCTCTCGAGCTGGCTGACGACCTGGCTCGCGCCTGACTGCGAAATTCCGTTGTCCTCGGCCGCACGGGAGAAGCTGCGGCGAGTCACGATGTCGCAGAAAATTTTCAGGGACTTGAGATTCATGGGAACCCGCAGAAGGAACGGGCCAGAACCGGAACCGACCGCCTCCGTGATGAAAAAAACGAATGATGCCGCCAAGCACCATTTAGAATTCAAATACAGCCTAGCCTCGTGGGAATGGCCGTCAAGTGGCTTGGTCGCGGCGGACGCCCTGGGCGACCCGCCCAGCCCCGGTCGGCACGCGAGACGCTCGCCCCGCACCACCGGAGCCCGGACGCTCCAGTCCCGGACGCTTTAGGCCCGCACGCTGCGGGTCATCCGCCAGGAGAACGCCGCACCGCTCGCGGGGACGATCGACCAGGCGTCGGCGATGCCTGTGCCAGCCGGCTTCAGGCGCAGCGTGTAACTGCCGGCCAGGTTGGTGCCCCGCACGTTCGAAATCGTGAATGTGCGGTTGTCGGTGGTCGTGATCCGGCCCTGGTTCAGTACGAGCGTCGTCCTGCCGCGGAGCAGCCCGAAGTCGTCGATCGTCACGCCCGTGACGGCGCGGTTGAACGTGACCACGAAGGTGGTGAGCGAACGGCCCGCCCCCACGGCAACCGCGCGGATCCGAGCCACGAGCGGGCTCGTCGGGGCGGGGGCCGGCGCAGGCGTCGGAGGCGCGCCCGGAGGCGGTGTCGGTGCATCGCCGGTCACCACTCGGTAGTCGCCTCGAGCCGGATCGACGAGCACCGGCCGCGCCGTGTTGATCGCATTCCTCGCTGACACGTCGGCCGAGAGCACCGGCTGCTCGATGCCGAGCGCGTGGCCGACGGCCCCGTTCCAGATCACGTTGCCGTAGATCTGCAGGCCGTCGTCGGCCCGCGCAGGGGCCGGGATATTCGACCCCGCCGACGGCGTCCGCGACGTCGCGACGGCGAAGTGCTGCCACTGGCTCCGGTAGCCATCGGGGTTGAGCACGATGTTGTCGCGGATCACGACGTGATGGTTGGGAATCGGCTCCTCGCGGCCGGGCACGTTCGTGCCCCAGCCGCCCTGGGCGAGATACGCCGTGCATTTCGCCCGGTCACCGTCGCACGACCGCAGCCCGAACCCCACCTCGATCACATGGCTGCGGCTCCCCACGCGGTACATGGTGTTGTTGGCCATCACGATGTTCGTGCCGCCGTTCACGCCGATGCCGGCGCCCTGCGTGTCGTGGATCACGTTGTCCGTGAACGTGATGTCATGCGCTTCGTACCGCAGCCACGGCGCCGTCATGAACTCGAAGCCCGTTCCCTGGCCGGCCGTGAAGCCGCCCGTGCCGGCGTCGAAGAACTCGTTGCCTGCGATCGTGAGGCTCGCCGAGCCCCCCTTGGCATACATCGCCCAGTCGCCCGCACGGTGAATCCGGCTGCCGACGACGTGGCCGTATTGCACGGCCACGAAGTCGATCGCGTTGTCCCACGCCCCGGAGATGTCGCAGTTCTCGATGTAGACGTATTGGCACTGATTGGCCTTCAGGGCCTCCTGCGGCACGGCGTACGTCGCGATCGTGCCGGTGCCGCGAACGGTCGTGTTGCGGACGAGGATCTGCGAACAGGCCTCGAAGTGGAGCACGTCGCCGCCGCCCGCCGAGATCTCGAGCCCGTCGAAGTACAGGAAACGGCACCCATACACGTTCACGCCCGGCAACCGGGCGGTCCCGGCCCCGTCGGCGGCCCGCACGATGATCGGGGCCGCCTGCGTGCCGACGCGGTTCTCCCAGTAGTTCGGCACGGCCGCGGCGGAGTAGGTGCCGGCGACCAGATTGATCCGCACACCATGGGCGAGCGGCACCCCGACCGGCACGCGCCGCCAAGCCTCGGTGAGCGTGCGCACCGCCTCGGCCCGCGACCCGCCGCCGCGGGCATCGTCACCGGCCGTCGGATCGACCCAGATGTCGGCGAGTGCGGGCATGCCGACGTCGTACGCCGGCAACGCCGGATTCGCCGCCGCCCCGGCCGCCAGCGCCAGGCGGGACTCCAGCCTCTCACATCCCTCGGCCCCCAAGGCACGGACATCCAACACGCGCGTTCGCATGGCAAAGACCTCCTGGCGAACGGCCGAACCCGGCGTTCACCGGTTCCCTGAAGTCATCTGCCCCTGCGTCGGGAATCATACGCAGCGGGGTCGTCAAAGACCCGAGCCTCGACGAATCACCCAGACCCCCTGTCTTCGCCACGCAGAAAAACCTGCACGA
>RFUD01000256.1 GCA_009923125.1 Planctomycetia bacterium | reverse complement strand
GCGCGTCGCGGGGCGGATCATGCTCCAGCGGAACGCCGGCAGCCTCGTGTTCCTCGATCTCGCCGACCGCTCCGGCCGCATCCAGGTGATGCTCGGCAAGAAGCAGGTCGGCCCCGATGCCTGGCAGGTGGTCGATTGCCTCGACCTCGGCGACCTCGTGGGGATCGACGGCCGCCTCGGCTGGTCGAAGACGGGCGAGATGACGGTGTTCGCCAGCGGCCTCTCGTTTCTCACGAAGTCGCTCGAGACGCCCCCCGACAAGTACCACGGCCTCGTCGATCCCGACCGCAAGCAGCGCATGCGGTATCTCGACCTGATCCACGGCGACGGCGTCCGCGACCGGTTCATCGCCCGCAGCCGGATCGTCGAGGCGGTGCGCCGCGTGCTCGCGGCGCGGGGCTACCTCGAGGTCGAGGGGCCGACGCTCCAGGAGAGCGCGGGAGGCGCCGCGGCGCGACCGTTCAAGACGCATCACAACGCGCTCGACATGCCGCTGGTGCTGCGGATCGCGCTCGAACTGCACCTCAAGCGGCTGCTCGTGGGGGGCCTGGAACGCGTGTTCGAACTCGGCCGCGTGTATCGCAACGAGGGGGTCAGCCCGCGTCACAATCCCGAGTTCACCATGCTCGAGGCCTACGAGGCCTACGGCGACTACGGGTCGATGATGGACCTCACCGAGGCGATCCTCGTCGAGGCCGCCCGGGCCGCCGGCACGCCCCCGCGGTACGAGTTCCTCGGGCACACGGTCGATCTCACGCCCCCCTTCCGCCGCGCCCGGTACGACGACTTGCTCGCCGAGGTCACCGGCTGCGATCCCACCGCGCCGGCGAGCGTGGCCGCCGCCGCGGCCGCCCACGGGATCGAGACGGCCGGCCGGCATCCAGACGTCGTGAAGAGCGATCTGTTCGAGGCCACCGTCGAGAAGACGCTTTCCGGCCCCGTGTTCGTCATCGACTACCCGGCCGCCGTGTGCCCGCTCACCAAGCGGAAGCCGGGCCAGCCCCACGTGGCCGAGCGGTTCGAGCTGTACGTGGCGGGGATGGAGCTCGCCAACGCCTACACGGAACTCAACGACCCCGACCTGCAGGAGGAGCTGTTCCGCACGCAGCTCGCGGGGCTGTCCGACGACGAGTCGATGGCGCGGATGGACACCGACTTCATCCGCGCCCTGCGGCACGGCATGCCGCCCGCCGGCGGGCTCGGGATCGGCATCGACCGGCTCGTGATGTTTCTCACGGCCTCGGCCAGCATCCGCGACGTGATCCTGTTCCCGATCCACAGGCCCCACGCCGACGCGTGATGCCCGCATGTACAAGCTCCTTCTCTGCTGGCGCTACCTCCGCACCCGCTGGATCGCGCTGGCGAGCGTGATCAGCGTGACGCTCGGCGTGGCGACGATGGTCGTGGTCAACGCCGTGATGGCGGGCTTCTCGCACGAGATGCAGACGCGGATCCATGGGATCCTCTCCGACATCGTGTTCGAGAGCCATTCCCTCTCCGGATTCCAGGATCCGCAGTGGCACATGGACGAGATCCGTCGGGCCGCGGGCGACTCGATCGCCGGCATGACGCCGACGGTCGCGGTGCCGGCGATGCTCTCTTTCCAGGTCCGCGGCCAGTGGGTGACCCGCCAGATCATGTTCATCGGCATCGACGAGACGTCGCACGCCCGGGCGAGCGACTTCGGCCGCTACCTGCAGCATCCGGAGAATCGGCGGCAGCTCTCGTTCGAGTTGCGCGACGGCGGCTACGACACGATCGACAGCCAGTCGGAGACTCCCGGACCCACGCGGCCGGCGCTCGAAGGGGCCGGCTGGCCGCACCGCCGCATGCGGGTGGAACGCGAGCGGCTGTGGCGCGAGCGGCAGGCCGATCAGGAGCGGGCGGCCGGCGGCCCGACCCGGCCGATCGACCGGCAGGTCGATGCCGTGCTGGCGGCGACGGTGCCGGCGGCCGAGTCATCCGCCGACCGGCCGGCCGGGGAATCGGCGCCGGGCGACACCGCGGCGCCCCGGCAGGACCCGTTCAAGACCGCCCGGCCCGACGAGGGCCGCGCCATGGATCCGGCCACGGAACAGTTCACGGGCATCGTGCCCGGGATCGGGCTGGCGAGCTTCCGCGACTCCAGCGGCGTCGATCGGTTTCTCGTCCTCCCCGGCGACGACGTGAAGATCACGTTTCCCACCGCCGGCACGCCCCCGAAGGCCGTGAGCGACACGTTCACGATCATCGACTTCTACGAGAGCAAGATGAGCGAGTACGACTCGAACTTCGTCTTCGTGCCGATCGCGGCATTGCAGCGGATGCGCGGGATGCTCGACCCGCAGACGGGTGTGCCGAGCGTGAACTCGATCCAGATCAAGCTCCGCGACGGCGCCGACCTCGACGAGGTGCGCAACAGGCTTCGCAAGGTGTTCCCCGCCGACCTGTACGCGATCTCCACCTGGCGCGACAAGCAGGGGCCGCTGCTCTCGGCCGTGGACATGGAGATGGCGGTGCTCAACATCCTCCTGTTCATGATCATCGCCGTGGCGGGCTTCGGCATCCTGGCGATCTTCTTCATGATCGTGGTCGAGAAGACCCGCGACATCGGCATCCTGAAATCGCTCGGAGCGAGCTCCGCGGGCGTGGCGGGCATCTTCCTCGGCTACGGACTGTTCCTCGGCCTCGTGGGCGCCGGAGCCGGGCTGGCCCTCGGCCTGGCGATCACGTGGAACATCAACCGCATCCGGGAGGCCGTCGGGTCTTCGATCCGTCGATCTATTACTTCTTCAAGATCCCCACGATCGTCCATCCGGCCACGGTGCTCTGGATCATGGCCGGGGCCGTGGCGATCGCCGTCGCCGCGAGCGTCCTCCCGGCGCTCCGCGCCGCGCGACTCCATCCGGTGGAGGCCCTGCGGCATGACTGAGCCCGCGGGCGAGACGAGCCTCGTGCGGGTGCGCGGGGTGCGGAAGAGCTACCGCTCCGGCAGCGGGCGGCTGGAGGTGCTCCGCGGCGTGGACTTCGACCTCGAGCCGGGTGGATTCGTCTCGGTGATCGGCCAGAGCGGTTCGGGCAAGAGCACGCTGCTGCATCTCATGGGCCTGCTCGACGCGCCCGACTCCGGCGAGGTCTGGCTGGGCGGCGAGCGGGCGGACAATCTTCCAGGGGCGCGGCGCGACCGGCTGCGGAACACGGCCATCGGGATGGTCTTCCAGGCCTACCACCTGCTCCCCGAACTCGACGCCCTGGAGAACGTCCTCGCACCGCTCTACGTCCGGCACTCGCTGGCGGAATGGCTGCGGACGGGCGCCGCGGCCCGCGACCGGGCCCGGGGGCTCCTCGGCCGGTTCGGTCTCGGGGGCCGGCTCCACCACCGGCCGCGCCAGCTCTCGGGCGGGGAGATGCAACGTGTGGCGATCGCCCGGGCGCTCGTGGCGGAGCCGCGGGTGCTGCTCGCCGACGAGCCGACCGGGAATCTCGACGAGGAGAGCGGGGCCGGCATCCTCGACACGCTCTGTGAGTTGAACCGCCGGGACGGCCTTTCTATAGTGCTCGTCACCCACGACACGGCGATCGCGCGGCGGGCTGACCGGATCGTGCGGCTGGCCGCCGGCCGGGTGGAAACCGTCTGACCGCCCGCAGGAAGAGCCGATGTCCCGCATCATTTTCATGAACGACCGCCTCGTTCCCGAGGAGGAGGCGCGGGTAAGCGTCTTCGACCACGGACTGCTCTACGGGGACGGCGTGTTCGAGGGGCTGCGCAGCTACTCCGGCCGGGTGTTCCGGCTCGACGCCCACCTTGACCGCCTGTGGGCGAGCGCTCGGGCGATCTGCCTCGAGATCCCGCTCTCCAAGCCGGCGGTCGCCAAGGCGGTGAACGACACGCTCGCCGCCAACGCGCTCGTGGACGGCTACGTCCGCCTCGTCGTCACGCGGGGCGCGGGCAGCCTCGGGCTCGACCCCAACCGCACGCGGAACCCGCAGGTGATCGTGATCGCCGACACGATCAGCCTCTACCCGCGCGAGTACTACGA
>RFUD01000255.1 GCA_009923125.1 Planctomycetia bacterium | reverse complement strand
CGGCGTCGGCTGCGGGATGCCGGATGTGTTCGGCGGCCCGTCGAAGGTTATAGGTGGGCGCGATGCAGGGCGAAAGCGAGCAGGGCACGCGGGCCGACGCGGCCGGCAGTTGGGCCGGCGCCGCGATCGGGTCGCTGCTCATCATGCTGGTGTTCGCGGCCACCGGCGCCTGGCCCACGCCCGACGTCAACGAGGCGGTGTACCTCACGAAGGCGCGGCACGCCGCCGATCCCGCGTGGGTCGCGGGCGACTTTTTTCTCGAGACGCCCGACGCCCACGGCGTCTTCTACCTGCTCTTCGGTCCGCTGGCGGCGACCGTGCCGCTGGAGCGGGCGGCGTGGATCGGACGCTGGATCGGCTGGGCCTGCCTGGCCGTCGGATTCAGGCACGCCGTGGTGCCTGTCGTGACCACGGCCTGGGGCCGGATCGTCGCCGCGGCCCTGTTCTCGCTCGCGCTGCGGCACACGACAATGGCCGGGGAGTGGGTGCTCGGCGGCTGCGAGGCGAAGGTGTTTGCCTGGGCGTTCGTGCTCGGTGGTGTCGGGGAATGGCTGCGAGGCAGGTTCGCCACGGCCTGGCTCCTGTGCGGCCTGGCGACCGCGTGGCACCCGATCGTGGGTGGCTGGGCGCTCGTCGCGCTCGCGCTGGCCGGCACGTCGCAGCGCTGGCGGCGGCCCGACTCGTGGCAGACCGCGATGATCGTGGCGGGCATCGCCGTCGCGGCGGCGGGCGTGCTGCCGGCGCTGCGTTTGTCAGTCGGCGCCGATGCCGCCACCCGTGCAGCGGCCGCGAAGATCTACGTCGTCGAGCGGCTCCACCATCACCTCCTCCTGCGCACGTTCGCCGAGGCTTTCGTGGCCCGCCACCTGCTCGCCACGGCGGTGTGGTGGATCGTGAATCGCCTCGCGCCCCAGACAGCCGCCCGCCAGCGGCTCACCGCCTTCACGCTCGGTGCGCTGGCGATCTCGGCCGCCGGAGTGGGAATCTCGCTCCTGGAAGCCGTGGCGCCGAACGCCGCTCTCGGCCTGCTGCGGTTCTACTGGTTTCGCCTGGCCGACGTGATCGTGCCGCTGGCCCTCGCGACGTCCGTGGCAGCCGTACTCGAAAATGATGCAGCGAGCATGCGAGCCTTCGGGCCGGCCCCGCGTTCGCTCAGGCTCGCGACGACGGCCCTGCTCGTGCTCGATGTGGCGGCCCAGTCGGCCCACTGGCCGCTGCCGGGCCGCCCCGCCCTCGCCGCACGGGCCGATGCCAAGGTCGATCCGGCGGGCTGGGCCGACATGTGCCGGTGGGTGCGCGACCACGCTCCGGCCGACGCCTGCTTCCTGACGCCGCGCGGCTCGGCGAGCTTCACGTGGCGGACGGATCGCCGCGAGGTGGTGTCGTGGAAGAACAGCCCGCAGGATGCGGCCTCGCTCGTCGGCTGGCGGCAGCGGATCACCGACTGCTTCGCGCCGCGGACATCGCTCGCCGGGATGGAGCAGGCGACCATCGCGCTCGGTCCGGAACGCGTGCGGCTGGTGGCCGATCGCTACGGCGCGACGCACGCGATCGTGCCGCTCGACGCCCCGCGACTCGCGGAGATGCCCGGCGAGCGGCTCCACGACAATGGCATCTACGCCATCTACCGTCTGCCCCGGCCATCAGCATCCGATCCACCATGACGTGTTCCCCCGAGCGGTCGCCCATCCGCGGCGTCGCCTTCGACCTCGACGGCCTGCTCGTGAACACCGAGGAGCTCTACCAGCACGTCGGGAGTGAACTCCTCCGGCGCCGGGGTCGCACGTTCGAACCCGACCTGCTCGACCGGATGATGGGCCGGCCGCAGCAGGTGTCGCTGCAGATCATGATCGACTGGCACGGGCTCACCGACACGATCGAGTCGCTCGCCCGCGAGACACGCGAGATCTTCGCCGAGTTGCTCGACACGCGGCTCGAACCGATGCCGGGGGCCGTGCCGCTCGTCGAGACGCTCGTGCGGCGTGGCCTGCCGCGCGGCGTGGCCACGAGCAGCGGTCCCGACTTCGCCCACGACGTGCTGTCGCGCGTCGGACTTCGCGATCGCTTCGGCTTCGTGCTCACGAGTGCCGACGTGACGCACGGCAAGCCGCACCCGGAAATCTACGGGCGCGCCGCCGAGCGGCTGGGCGTGGCCCCGGCCGAGATGCTCGTGTTCGAGGACTCGGAGAACGGCTGCCGCGCCGCCGTGGCCTCCGGCGCGGTGGTGGTCGCCGTGCCGGGCGGCCACAGCCGGCGTCATGACTTCACGGGCGCGCATCTCGTGGCCGAGTCACTCGCCGACCCGCGGATCACTCGGCTCCTCGCGATCGACCGTTCGGAGTAGCGATGGAGCTCCAGCCCTGTCGCTACAGTTCGACGCCGATGCGGCCGGCTTGGATGCGGAGGGCGCGTTCGAAGAGCGCGTAGGGATGCTTCTGCTGCCGCTGGAGCGCCCAGAGGTAGGTCGAGTCGACGAGTTTGGCGGGTAGTTCACCGCTCCGCACCAGTCGGGCCACCCCCTCGATGAATGCATTCTCTTCCGGTCGACGGGCTTTGAGTCCTGTCTTCAGGCGGTCTTCGAGTCCGATCACCGTGCCGACCTTGGCGGGCTCGGCGGCATGCGCCGCGGCGATCGGCGCCAAGCCGAGGAGGAGGGTGGCGAGCAGGAGGCGAGTGCGGGGCATGGCGGATTGATCCAGGTGGCCGGACAGGCCTGATGCCTGTCGCTACAGGAATCGGGCGAGCGCGTAGGACTTCTTGCCGGAACGGAGCACGAGCGTGGCGGAGCCGCCGAGATCGGCGGCCGTGAGCCGGTGGGCGACGTCCGCCACACGGCGGTTGTTGACGTATGCGCCGCCTTGCTCGATCGTGCGGCGGGCCGCGCTTTTCGTCGCCGCCAGGCCCGTGGCCTCGAAGGCGTCGATGAGCGGCAGGCCGTCGCCCTCCAGGATCGAGCGGGCGAACTCGCGGCTCGGCACGTCGGCGAAGATCTCGGCGAGCGTGGCGTCGTCGAGTCCGCCGATCTCCGCGCCGAAGAAGATGGCCGTGGCCTGGCGGGCCGAGGCGAGGCCAGCCTCGCCGTGCACCAGCCGCGTGAGCTCCTCGGCGAGCCGCTTCTGCGTGTCGCGGGCGGCCGGGTTCGCGGCCCGCAGGTCGGCGAGCGAGCGGATCTCGGCGAGCGGCAGTTCCGTGAGCCGGTCGATGCAGCGGCCCGCGTCGGCGTCTTCGAGGTTGATCCAGTACTGATAGAAGCGGTAGGGGCTCGTGCGCCGTGGATCGAGCCAGATGGCGCCGGCTGCCGTCTTTCCCATCTTGGTGCCGTCGCTCTTCGTGAGCAGCGGGCAGGTGATCCCGTGCAGGTCGCGGCTGCGGAGCCGGCGGCCGAGTTCGATGCCGGCCGTGATGTTGCCCCACTGATCGCTGCCGCCGATCTGCACGCGGCAGTCGAGCACGTCGGAGAGATGCACGAAGTCCCAGGCCTGCAGCAGCATGTAGCTGAATTCGGTGTACGACAGGCCGCCGTCGCGATCGAGCCGGCTCTTCACCGAGTCCTTGGCCAGCATCTGCGCGAGGGGCACGTGCTTGCCGACGTCGCGCAGGAACTCGAGATAGCCGACGCCGCGCATCCAGTCGCCGTTGTTGACGACGTGCACCGTGCGTCCGGTGTCCTCGAGGAGACCGCGGATCTGCCGCTCGACGCCGGCCACGTTCGCGGCGAGTTCGTCAGGCGACAGCAGATTCCGCTCCTCGCTGCGGCCGCTCGGATCGCCGATCATGCCCGTCGCGCCGCCGAGCACCGCGACCGGTTCGTGCCCCGCCGCCGCCACGCGCCGCAGCAGCATCAGCGCCACGAGGTGCCCGACGTGGAGGCTGTCGGCCGTGGGGTCGAAGCCGGCGTAGACCCTGCGGCCGGGGGTGGCGAGCCACGAACGCAGGGCGGCCGCGTCGGTGGACTGATGGACGAGGCCGCGGGCCTCGAAGTCGGACAGGAGGTCGGTGGTCATCGCGGTCACCGCCACA
>RFUD01000254.1 GCA_009923125.1 Planctomycetia bacterium | reverse complement strand
CGTGAGCATGTTCGAGCCGATGGGGGGCAGCGCGCCCAAGTACACCGGGCAGAACGTGATCAACCCGATCGCGGCGATCAACGCGATGGCGATGCTGCTCGAGCACTCGGGCCACCCGGCCGCCGGCGCCCGCATCGACAAGGCCGTGGCCCACGTGACCGGCACGAAGATGAAGAGCCAGGCCGCCGGGAAGATGGGCCACGGCACCCGCGAGGTCGGCGACCTGGTCGTGGCTGCGCTGTAACACGACGCACCGGCTTTGGGTTGCCGTGTTCACAGGAAACATGGCATCGTGCCATTTTCCTTTGGCCGACCTCCGTCGGCTGGTGTTACCCGGCCCTCCGGGCCTGACCTCGTTTCTCCGTCAAGGGGAGGCGAGGGGTTACCCCTGCCGTTGAGCCGGCGTACGCAGACAAGCGGAGCCAGGATGGCGAAGCGGAGGCGCTCTCATCAGCGCAGTCGGAGTCGAGTGAGCGGAGGGCTGGAGGCCCGCAGCGAACGTCCGGCGAGACGGTACGGGGTAACCGCGAGCCGGCGCGGGCTTATCGGGGCGCTCTCGCGTCACACCGCGATGCGGCGGCCTTCGGCCTGGCTCGTGGCGGCGGCCTGCACGATCTGCATCGCCAGCAGGGCGTCGTCGAGGCCGCTCATGGCCCGCACGAGGCTCGTCACCTTGCGGTGGAACTGCACGAGCATGTGCTCGCCGACGGGCCGCTCGCTCTCGAGCGACTCCTGGTGCCGTCCCACCGAGTCGAACCAGACGAGGCTCGCAGGGAGGTCCACGAACGCGATGCCCTGCTCGCAGACCACCTGCAGGGCCGGGGGCGGCCGGAAGCCGACGGCCTCCTCCCATTGCCGCGGCATGTAGTAGCCGCAACTGATCTGGGCGAGCGCGCCGTCGCCGGGGCGGCCGGATGCCGAGAAGTCGAGGCTCATCATCTGGTAGTCGTCGGTCTCGCCGCCGGGAATCTCGGCGTGCCGCACGGCCACGACGCTCGTGGGCTCGGTGCCCGCGACGTAGCGGCACCAATCGACCAGTTCCATGAGGTCGCGGGCCTCGCTCGCCCGATCCCGCGGCGGAGGGCTGAGCGGCGCCTGCGACAGCGGCACCCGTCGATGGCAGAAGAGCATGCGTGGGCGACCGAGCCGCGTCGCGATCAGCTCCTTCAGCCGCAGCGTGGCGGGCGCGAACCGCCGCGGCAGCTCGGCCATGAAGGCGATCCCGGACTGCTCGACCCGTGTGCGGAGAAGCCGGGCCTCCTCCGAGTCCACGGGAAACGAAATCGCCGAATAGACAGCCTTGCCGAAGTCGCAGGCCGCGAGGATGGGGGCGACCCCGTACCACTGGTCGGAAAGGTAGAGCAGGGCGTCGATGTCGTCGCGGGCGGCGAGCGCGCGGTAACCATCGACCGCGGCGGCGCCGAGTTCGCCGGCCGCCTTGTGCGCCAGATGCGACACCTGCTCGCAGATGCCCCGCACCTCGTAGCGATCGACGAGCGACCGCAGCGCGGGAAGGTAGCGCGTCTCCCACTGCGAGCCGAGGCCGACGATGCCGACGCGAAGCTTCATGGGGAGGCTCCGTCCGTGGACGGCGGCGGCTCCGCCCCGCCGACGGCGACGGCGGCGCGATCCGCGGCGAGCATGAACGCCGTCGCCTTGTCGGAGATGTCCTTGCGGCACCACGCGCCGGGCCAGCGGATCTCCCGGACCCCCGAGTAGGCGAGCAACTTGGCGCGGGCGAGCGAATCGCCCACGGCGGTCACGGCCAGCGTCCGGCCGCCGTCGGTGACCACCGAGCCGTCCGCGTCGAACCGCGTGGCGGCGTGAAACACTTCGACCCCGGGAATCGCCGCCGCCGCGTCGAGTCCCCGGATGGGGCGGCCCTTGGCCACCGGCCCGGGATAGCCCTCCGAGGCCATGACGACCGTCACGCTCGCCCCGGCGCGCCACGCGGGCGGGTCGACGGTGTCGAGCCGGCGGGCGGCGGCCGCGGAGAGCAGGTCGAACAGGCTCGACTCCATCCGCACGAGCAACGCCTCACACTCGGGGTCGCCGAAGCGGGCATTGAATTCCAGCACCTTCGGCCCCTGGGCGGTGAGCATCAGGCCCGCGTACAGCACGCCCTGGAAAGGCACCTTGGCCCGCCGCATCGCATGCACGGTGGGCACGAGAATCCGGGCTTCGATGTCGGCCAGCAGGTCGGCATCGACGAACGGCGTGGGGCAGTAGGCACCCATGCCGCCGGTGTTCGGCCCCTCGTCGCCGTCGTAGGCGGCCTTGTGGTCCTGCAACGGCGGGAGCGTGACGATCGTGCGGCCGTCGGTGATCGCCATCACGCTCACCTCCATGCCGTCGAGCCGCTCCTCCACGAGGATCCCTCGGGCCGCGGCGGCGAACTGCGGATCACTGCCGAGCGTCTCGACCGCGGCCAGCGCCGCCTCCCTGTCGTCGCACACGAACACGCCCTTGCCGGCGGCCAGTCCATCCGCCTTCACCACCACCGGCATGTCCTCCCGCGCGGTGAGGAACTCTCGGGCGGCGGCGATCGACCGGAATTCACGGAACATCGCGGTCGGCACGTCGCCGCGGTGCAGGATCTGCTTGCAAAACAGCTTGCTCCCCTCGAGCTGGGCCGCCCGGGCCGTGGGGCCGAAGATGGCGAGCCCGGCGGCCGTGAACGCATCGACGATGCCGGCCACGAGCGGCGCCTCGGGGCCCACGACCGTCAGATCAACGCCGCGTTCGCGGGCCACGCGGATCAGTGCGGGGATGTCCGACGCCGCGACGGGGATGTTCTCCCCGACCCGCGCCGTGCCCGCATTGCCCGGGGCGATGAGCACCTCGGCGCCGTCACGCGCGAGCTTCCAGGCCAGGGCATGTTCGCGCCCCCCCGCACCTACGACCAACACTCGGGGCGACGACGGCACGCAACAGGCTCCTGCCCTCGATGTCGAAACGCCGACCCCGCCACCTGCGCAGGTCTCCCGAACCGGTCGGACCGCCCGGGCAATCGGCGGCCGTCCCAGCACGCGGCGGCGGATTGTGGCCGGATTCGCGGCACACAAGCAAGGACGTCGGTGCAAGCCGCGGAGATTGCGACGACTTCGACGTTGACACCTCCGCCGACGCAGATACAGTTTATTGGAGACATCGTGAAAAAAATCACGAAGTCTTCAAATGCCGGACGAAACAAAGTTTTTCCACTGCCTCACCAGGGATTTTCGAGTGGTTTTCGGACGATCATCGGGGCGGCGGGCGGAGCCTGCGGAACACCCCGTGGCGCGGGCGTGATCACCGAGGGAATCGCGAATGGCTGAACGCAAGAAGATGTCGGTCGCGGACATTCTCGCGGCCGCGCGTGCTCAAAAGGGTGGCGATCAACCCGCGGCCCAGGCCGCTGCCGAAACTCCATCGGCGGAGCCGGCTGGCGACGCGGTCGGCAGCGACGTGGCGGCCGCTCCACCCAAGCGGCTCCGCTCGATCCAGCTTGAACGGACGGCGAAATGGCCCTTCCGCACACCTGAAAGACGCGGGCCCCCGGCACACGCCGAGGGCCCGCGCTCGAACCTCTTCGATCGGTCGGTGCGCGATCAGGCGCGACGGCGCCGCATGAGTCCGGCCGCGCCGAGCAGCGCGAGCGCGCCGGGGGCGGGCACCAGGTTCATCTCCACCCACTCCACCGCTGTGTGGGCGTTGTCGATCGATCCGGGCCCGAACACCACCATCTGATCGGCGAAGCCGTCGTAGCGCAGGGCGTTGGTGCCGTACGAGGCCACCTCGGGCGCGGTTCCGGCCCACTCGGCGAGCCTGCGAACGAGGCCGGTGTCGACCGACTGGTAGAACGCCGGGGCACCGAGGTAGACGAGCGGGAACTCCACGGGCAACGGGCACGATGCGCGCACGAGGTCACACAGTTGTTCGGCGACCTCGGAGTTCACCTCCCCCGGCACGATGCGGCGGCCGACGGTGACCGTGCACGAGTCGGGCACGACGTTGCCGCCGGTGCCGCCCTTCACGGACG
>RFUD01000253.1 GCA_009923125.1 Planctomycetia bacterium | reverse complement strand
GGGCGCGTTGAGGGAAAGCATGACAGGCTGGAGCCTGTCGTACGGCAAGCGAGACGCTTGCCCCACAGGACGGCAAGTGCCGTGCCGAACAGGATTGCCCTCCTGGCGGCGCTGGTCACAAACGCCGGCTCCCGGAATACGGGGAGCCCGAAGCCGGTGCTACTTCTTGATCAGGTCGCGGACGGTCATGCCGCTCGGGATCATCGGCAGCACGTGCTCCTGGTAGGGGACCTGCACGTCGAGGATCGCCGGACCCCGCGCGTCGATCAGCCTCTTGAGGGCGGGCTCGAGATCCTTCTTCGCCGAGATCGTCTCGGCCTGCCAGCCGAAGCCCTTGGCGATCGCGATGAAGTCGGGGTAGCGGTCGCCGGGGGAGATGCCGTCGCCGCGGCCCGAGGCCTCCGGGTGATCGACCGGCCCGAGGTAGGTGTGGGCGCGGTTGCCCTTGAAGAACCGGTCCTCCCACTGCACCACCATCCCGAGGTGCTGGTTGTTGAGCAGCAGCACCTTGACGGGGATGTTCTCGGTCTTGCAGGTGGCGAACTCCTGGATGTTCATCAGGATGCTGCCGTCGCCGTCGATGTCCACGACCAGAGAATCCGGCCGGCCCACCTTCGCCCCCATCGCCGCGGGCAGGCCGAAGCCCATCGTGCCCAGGCCGCTCGACGACAGCCAGGTGCGGGGCTCGCGGAACTTGTAGAACTGGGCGGCCCACATCTGGTGCTGTCCCACGCCGACGGTGACCACCGTGTCGCGGTCGGCCGTGAGCCGCGACAGCGCCTGGATCGCCTCCTGGGCGAGGATGCCCGGATACGTCTCGTCGAACGAGAACGGGTCTTCCTTCTTCCACTCGGCGATCTGCGCGTGCCACGGGGCGAGGCTGGCGGCCGGCTTCTCGACGATCTTGTTGAGGGCGTGCAGCGCGTCCTCGACGTCGGCCACGATCGGGATGTGGACGAGCTTGTTCTTGTTGATCTCCGACGGGTCGATGTCGATGTGCACGATGAACCCGTGCTGGGCGAACTCGCTCACCTTGCCCGTGACACGGTCGTCGAACCGCACGCCGATGGCCAGCAGCAGGTCGGCCTGATCGACGGCGTAGTTGGCGTACACGCTCCCGTGCATGCCGAGCATGTCGAGCGAGAGCGGGTCGTCGCCGGGGTAGGCCCCGAGGCCCATGAGCGTCATCGTGACGGGAATCCCGGTCTTGCGGACGAGCTCCCGGAGTTCGTCCGACGCGTTGCCCGTGATCACGCCGCCGCCGGCGTAGATCACCGGCCGCTTGGCCCGCTTGATCGCGGCCGCGACCTGGGCGATCTGCTCGGGCTGCACGGCCCGCGGCTCGGGGCGGTAACCGGGAAGGTTCATCGGCGCGTCGTAATCGGGCACGAGCTGCGTGACCTGGATGTTCTTCGGCAGGTCCACGAGCACCGGGCCGGGGCGGCCCGTCGTCGCGATGTGGAAGGCCTCCTTCATCACGCGGGCGATGTCGCCGGCGTCGGTCACGAGATAGTGGTGCTTCGTGATCCCGCGGCAGACCTCGACGATCGGCGTCTCCTGGAAGGCGTCGGTGCCGATCACGCTCGTGCCCACCTGGCCGGTGAGCACGACCATCGGGATGCTGTCGAGCTTGGCGTCGGCGATCGCCGTGACGAGATTGAGCGCCCCGGGACCGCTCGTCCCCATGCACACGCCCGGCCGGCCCGTGGTGCGGGCGTAGCCCTGGGCGGCGAAGGCGCCCCCCTGCTCGTGCCGCGGGAGGATCGTCCGGATCCGGTCCTTGGCGTGCGTGAGCGCCTGGTGGAGCGGCATGCTCGCCCCGCCCGGATAGGCGAAGATCACGTCCACGCCATGCCGGATCAGCGACTCGACGACCACGTCGGCCCCGGACACGAAGCCGGTCGAGGACGCTGGACGGGAGGCAGTGGCCATGGGTGGAACTCCTGGTGACTGGCGGGCGACTCCCTAAACCATACCCGATAAAAACGCCGCCGAAAAACCGCCCGATGCGGCCGTGGCACGCCTGCGCCCGGTCTCTGGACGGCCCCCCCGACGCCAACCACAATCCAGGACGCCGGGCGCGATCCAGGTGGACGGGCGGTGACGGGGCCAGCCCGGGGGTGTGCCGGTCGAAGAAAGGGCGGAAACGTGAACTGTCGGCGTGGGGCCGGTGCGGCGGCGCGGGTGCTGGTCGCGGTGACATGGTGCGCAGCCGCCGGGCACGCGGCTGATTGGCCGCAGTGGGGCGGCGGGCAGCAGCGCAACCTCGTGTCGCGCGAGACCGGTATCCCCGCGGCGTTCCACCCCGGGAAGAAGAAGCGCGACCGGCTCGGGTTCGATCCCGCCACGGCGAAGAACGTCCGCTGGATGGTGCGGCTCGGCAGCGAAAACTACTCCGGGCCGGTCGTGGCCCGGGGCCGCGTGTTCATCGGGACGAACGACGAGGACCTCGACGACCCGCGGTTCCGCCCCACGCGGGGCGGCGTGCTGATGTGCCTCGACGAGCAGACCGGCGTCCTCGTGTGGCGGCTCGTGGTGCCGCGTCTGGAGATCGATCGCTCGCTCGTGAGCGAGGACTTCGACGACATGAACCTCGGCATCTGCTCCACGGCCACGGTGGATGGTGGATTCGTCTACCTGGTCACGAACCGCTGCGAGGTCGTGTGCCTCGACGTGGATGGCATGGCCGACGGCAACGACGGGCCGTTTCGCGAGGAGGCGACGTTCAGCGTGCCGGCCGGGGCCGCGCCGGTGCTGCCCGGCCCGCACGACGCCGACATCCTGTGGCGGCTCGACATGATCCGCGATCTGCCGGTGTTCCCGCACGACGCGGCCAACTGCTCGGTGCTCGTTGTGGGCCCGCACCTGTACGTGTGCACCGCCAACGGTGTGTACGACGGGAAGGTGGTCCTGCCCACGGCCGCCTCGCTCATCGTCCTCGACAAGCAGACGGGAAAACTCCTCGCCCGCGACGACGGCACGATCAGTGCCGACGTGTTCCACGGCCAGTGGTCGTCGCCGTCGATCCTCGACTCGCCGCGGGGCCAGCGGGTGATCTTCGGCGGCGGCGACGGCCGCTGCCACGGGTTCGTGCCGCTCGCGCGGGATGCCCGGCCGCGCTCGCCGACCCCGATCCTCGACCGCGACTGGGTGATCGATTGCAATCCGCCCGGCTATCGCGCCCGCGGGGACATCGCGATCGACTACTGGGCGCTGGTCCGCGGGAAGGCGACGTCGATCGACGACACGGGGCTGGTCGTGAGCCCGAACGAGATCATCGGCTCGCCGGTCGTCGTGGGGAACCGGGTGTACGTGGCGATCGGTCAGGACCCGGTGCATGGACCCGGACGTGGCGCGCTCTCCTGCATCACGGTGGATGGCGCCGAGGATGGCGCGGAGGCCCGCTGCCTGTGGCGGTACACCGGCATCGGGCGGGCGCTGTCGACCGTGGCGGTGGACGACGGCCTCGTGTACGCGGCCGAATACGCGGGCAAACTGCACTGCCTCGACGCCGACAGCGGGGAACTCGTCTGGTTCCACGACACGCAGGACGAGATCTGGTCGTCGCCGTTCGTCGTGGACGGCAAGGTGTACATCGGCGGTCGCACGTCGTTCACGGTGCTCTCGACGGGCCGGCGGAAGAGGACGCTCGCCCAGATCAAGCTCGGCTCGCCGGTGTGGTCGATCCCCTGCGCGGCCAACAAGACGCTGTTCGTGGCGTCGCAGCGCAACCTGTGGGCCGTCGAGGAGCAGGGCGAGATGCGGCCGTAGGCCCGTCGTCGCGTTGAAGTCGCGGAAATGGAACTCCAGCTCTGTTCACGTCTTCCCCTCGGCTGTCGTCTCCGAGACAATCTGCCCGCGGGTTTCTCCTTTCGAGATCTCCCCTCTCCCGGGCAGACGTCCATGAGCGGCAGGCAGCGGCCCGGGTTCAACTATGTAGGGGTTTGTCAACCCGCGCTGCGTCACTCGATCATCGCGTACCTCCTCGGGAGCCGGTGGGCTCGTGGAGCGCAGGCCCTCTTGCAG
>RFUD01000252.1 GCA_009923125.1 Planctomycetia bacterium | reverse complement strand
TCGGCGACGTCGAGCGTGATGGGGGTGTCGGGGTCGATCCGGCGGTCGATGACGATCGCACATCCGCCCAGCGCGGCGAGCCGTGCGACGGCCGTCCGCACGGGCAGCCCCGTCCAGGCGGCGGTGACGGAGGTCGCCAGGCACCGGGTCACCGCGTCGCCGGAACCGCCCGCGTCGGCACCACGCGCCGGGCCGGCTGTGAACGCAGCCACGCCGGCGGCGAGGATGACGAACAGCGCCACTCCGGTCGGAGATCCCTTCGCGGCAGGTGCTTTCATGGCCGCTTCAGTATAGTTGCCACGCGACTGGTGCCGGGCGATCCCGGGGAGGAATGCGATGCCGGAGCGTGAGGCTGCCGAGACGACGATCGTGGTGCTCGGCGCCGGGATCAACGGCGCCGCGCTGGCGCGGGAACTGCTCCTGTCGGGCGTGCGGGTCGTCGTGGTCGAGGCCGACGACATCGCCTGCGGCGCGACGGCCTGGTCCACGCGACTGGTGCACGGAGGGTTGCGGTACCTGGAGTACGGCGAACTCGATCTGGTGCGCGAAAGCCTCGCCGAGCGGGACAGACTCGTCCGGCTCGCGCCCCACCTCGTGCGACCGCTGGGGTTTTTCCTGCCCGTGAAGGGCCGCTGGGGCGGGCTGGCGGCGGCCGCGGCCCGTCTACTCGGCCTGGAGTCGGTCGCCCGCGCGTGGCGCGGCCGGGGCCGGGGCAGCATCGCCGTCGGCCTCGGCCTCGCGCTCTACGACGGGCTCGCGGCGGGGCATGCCTGGCCGCGTCGGCGCAGCGTGACCACCGGCACGCCGGGCCTGCCTGCGGTCGATGCCCGCGCGTTTCCGTATGCGGCCGTGTATGCCGACGCGCAGATGTTGTTTCCTGAGCGGTTCACGACGGAGCTGCTCGTCGATGCCGGCCGCATCGCGGCCGAGCGGCGGACGTCGTTCTCGCTGCTCACGCACGCGACCACGGCCTCCACCGCGGGCGGGGGCTTGCGGGTCGCCACGGCGGCGGGTGACACGGTCGATCTGCGGCCGGCGGCGATCGTCAACGCCACCGGTGCGTGGGTCGATCGCACGCGGGCGGAGATCCTGCCCCCGTCGTCGGGCCGGCTGATCGGCGGCACGAAGGGGAGCCACCTGATCCTCGCGGCCCCCGCGGAGCGCGGGGCCCTCGGCGACCACGGGGTGTACGCCGAAGCCGACGACGGCCGGCCGGTGTTCGTGCTGCCGTTCGGCCCGCGGTTGGTGCTCGTGGGCACGACCGACATTCCCTTCGCGGGCGATCCGGCCACCGCGCGGGCCGATGAGTCTGAAATCGCCTACCTCCTCGCCGCGGTGGCGCGGCTGTTTCCACAGGCGGCGCCGCCGCCCGCCGCGGTGATCCAGCACTACTGCGGCGTGCGGCCCCTGCCGGCGGCGGATGGCGCGACCCCGGCCTCGGTGACGCGCCGGCACATGCTCGTGCGACAGACCGACGCGGCCCTGCCCACCTGGTCGGTCGTGGGGGGCAAGCTCACGACCTGTCGCAGCCTCGCCGAGGATGCGGCCGCCGAGGTGCTCGGCACGCTCGCCCTGCCGGTGCGGGAGACGTCGCGGGAGCGGCCCCTGCCGGGCAGCCTGGCCGCTGAGATCCGTCCCGCCTGCGTCGCCGAGGCAACGCGGCTGTTGGCGGTGGCGGGCATTCCGGCCGACCGCGTCGCCGCCGCGGCCGAGGGCACCATCGCGTTGTTCGGCGCCCGCGGCATCGAGGTCTGTCGCCGGGCCGGGCGGCTGCCCGCCACCGCCCCGCCGCTGATCGCCGGCACCGATCTGCCGACGGCGGCCGTGGGGTTTGCGATCGAGGAGGAGTGGGCCGGATCGCTCGCCGACATCGTCGAGCGGCGGCTGATGCTGTCGTTCGCCGAGACGCTCTCCCGCACGACGCTCGCCGCGGTGGCCGCCGAAATGACGAGGCTCGGCAGGCTGACGGCGGCACAGGCGGACGAGGAGGTGCGTCGCGAGGTGGAGCGACTCCGCGTGCACCATGGAAAACAGGTCGCCTGAGGAGCCGGGATGATGTCAGCACATGCAACGCATGCCTGCGAGCCGACCTGCGTGCTCGCGCTCGATCAGGGCACCACATCGAGCCGCGCGATCCTGTTCGATCGGCGGGGGATGCCGATCGCGGTCGCGCAGGAGGAGTTTCCGCAGCACACGCGGGCCGGGGAGGGCGGTGCGGACGTCGGCATCGTGGAGCACGATCCGGAGGACATCTGGCGGTCGCAACTCGGCTGCGCGCGGCGCGTGCTCGCCGAATCGGGCACGTCTCCGGCGGCGGTGGCCGCGATCGGCATCACGAACCAGCGCGAGACCACGATCCTGTGGGAGCGGGCGACGGGGCGGGCGGTCGCGCCGGCCATCGTGTGGCAGAGCCGCGTCTCGGCGCCGATCTGCCGACGGATGCAGGACCGCGGCCTGGAGCCGGAGATCACGAGCCGGACCGGCCTGCTCCTCGACCCCTACTTCTCGGCCACCAAGATCGTGCACCTGCTGGAGACGGTCCCGGGGCTGCGGGCCCGGTGCGAATCGGGCGAGGTGCTCTTCGGCACGGTGGACTCGTTCCTGATCTGGCGGCTCACGGGCGGCCGTGTCCACGCCACCGACCCCACGAACGCCAGCCGCACGCTCCTGTTCGACATCGACCGGCGGGCGTGGAGCGACGAGTTGTGCCGACTGTTCGACGTGCCCCGGGCGATGCTTCCGGAGGTGCGGGCCTCGGCCGGCTCGTTCGGCGCGGCCCGGGCCGATCTCCTGGGCGCCGCCATCCCGATCACCGGTTGCGCGGGCGATCAGCAGGCGGGCGGGTTCGCCCAGGGGTGCCTCGTCGCCGGCGACGCGAAGTGCACCTACGGCACCGGCGCGTTCCTGCTCTGCAGCACGGGCGAGCGGCGCGTCACGAGTCGGGCCGGCCTGTTGACCACGCTCGGCTGCGGTCCCGGCGGGGCCTCGAGCCCGAGCAACTACATGCTCGAGGGCTCGGTGTTCGTGGCCGGGTCACTCGTGGGCTGGCTGCGCGACGGCCTCGGGATCATCCGCCGGGCGGCCGACGTGGAGCCGCTGGCGCGGAGCGTGCCCGATGCCGGCGGGGTGATGCTCGTGCCGGCGCTCACCGGGCTCGGCTCCCCCCACTGGGATCCGCACGCCCGCGGACTGATCGTGGGCATCTCGCGCGGCACGACGGCGGCACACGTGGCGCGGGCGGCGCTGGAGGCGATCGCCCTGTCGGTCGGTGACGTCGTGATGGCGATGGAGCGCGACGCGGGCACCACGCTGCCGCGGCTGCGGGTGGACGGCGGGGCCACGGCGAACGACCTGTTGATGCAGATTCAGGCCGATGTCCTCGGGCGTCCGGTGGAGCGTCCGGCGGTGCGCGAGACGACGGCGCTCGGCGCTGCCCTGCTGGCGGGGACGGCGACGGGATTCTTCGCCGGGGCGACGGCGGCGGAGGAGGCTCGACGGGTGGAACGCGTGTTCGAGCCGCAGATCGACGGGGACGCCCGCGGGCGGATGCACGAGCGGTGGCGGGACGCGGTCGGCCGGTCGCTTCGCTGGGCCTGAGACCGCCTACCGCACGACCGTGTCGCGGGCCATGGGCCGCTCGGCGATCGTCACGCGGGTCGTGTACCGCTGCGGATCGGCGGCGAACGCCGCCCGCGTCTCGGGTGACGAGAACAGGTACGTCCGCGACTGATAACTCACGCCGTAACGCCGCTGGCCCGCGACCTGACGGCCCGAGTCGCAGGCGAGGACCGGATCATCCCCGGAGAGGGCGGGGGCGTAGCGATCGGGATCGGCGAGGAACGCCCGCTGCTGCTCCTGGCCGGCGAACAGGTAGGTGCGACCGCGGTGCCGGGCTCCCCACTGGGCGCGGCCCTCCACCCATGTCCCTTTGTCGATCAGGCTCACCGGGCAGTAGCCCTCGAGGCCCAGCGGCATCGGCGCGAGGGCGTCCGCCGCGATTGATCCGGCGATGGACCCCGGCGGCGGCTCGGCCGCCGCGAC
>RFUD01000251.1 GCA_009923125.1 Planctomycetia bacterium | reverse complement strand
TCGCGCCAAGCTGCGCCGCATGCGTCAGAGCCTGCAGTCCCTCGACCGGGACGACCTCCTGCCCCGCGAGCGGGCCCGCCACGAAAGCGACCTGCGGAGCGAACTGGCCATCCTCTGGGAAACGGAGTTCCTCAAGGCCACGCGGCCGACGGTGCTCGACGAGGTGGAGCGCGGACTGTCGATCATGCCGCGGCTCTGGGAAGCAGTGCCGCAGGTGCACGAGTCGCTCCGGCGTGGACTCGCCGCGGCGTACCCCGGCCATGCGTTCACCGTGCCCCCGTTCCTGGTGTTCGGCTCCTGGATGGGCGGCGACCGCGACGGCAATCCGTTCGTCACGGCCGACGTCACCGAGCAGACGCTCCTGCGGCTGCGCGCCGCCGCGATCGAGGCCCATCTCGGCTGGTGCACGCGGCTTGACGACCTGCTCACGATCTCGCTCCGCGAGGCCGCGGGCGCAGGGCCGCTCGAGCAGCGGCTCGATGCGCTCGCCGCGGGGTGGCCCGATCTTCGCGCCGTGCTCGACGGCCCCGCGGCCCATGAGGCCTACCGCCGCTGGCTGCGCATGATTCACTTCCGCCTCGAATGCTCGGCCGCGGCCAGCCTCTCCGCCCCGGTTCTCCCGGGCGCCTACGCCTCGGCGGCCGAGTTCGAGGCCGACGTCGCCGCGCTCGTCGAGTGTCTCGACCGCGACCACGGCCTGTCGGACGACTCCCCCGTCCGCCGCTGGCTCGACCTGGTGCGGACGTTCGGGCTCCACATGACGCGGCTCGACGTGCGTCAGGACGCCCGCGCCTACCAGAAGATCATGGCGGCCATCCTGGGGGCGGCCGGCGTTCCCGACGCCGCGGCTCTCGCGGGCGACGACGAGGCGACCAAGGTCCGCGTGCTCACCGGGTCGCTCGGCACGACCGGCCCCGTCCCCGCCGGCGGCCTCGATCCGCTCGGCGCCGACACGCTCGCGCTGTTCGAGCTGTTGCACCGGGCGAGTGTCAGGTTCGGCCCGGACTGCCTCGGCGGGGCGATCGTCTCGTCAGCCTCACGCGTTCGCCTGCCGACGTGCTGTGCGTGCTCTGGCTGTGGCGGTGGGCCCAAAAACAGGCCGCCGACCGCGGCGAGCCGGTGGCTGCCCGCGACATCGCGATCGTGCCACTGTTCGAAAAAATCAACGATCTCCACCACGCCCACGAGACGCTGGGCACGATCCTCGACACCCCCGCGTACGCGGCCCATCTCGCCGGCCGCGGAAACCGGCAGATGGTGATGGTCGGCTACTCCGACAGCACCAAGGACGGCGGGTATCTCGCCGCCTGCTGGGGCCTGCAGTCGGCGCAGAGCCGGCTCCATGCGGCGGCCGCAGCCCGCGGCGTCGCGCTCACGTTCTTCCACGGCCGCGGCGGTTCGCTCGGCCGCGGCGGCGGGCCGGCGGCCCGCGGCATCCTCTCGCTCCCGGCGGAAACGCTCGACGGCAGCCTGCGGCTCACCGAGCAGGGGGAAGTGCTCGCCGAACGGTACGACGACACGGAGATCGCCTGCCGCCACCTGGAGCAGGTCTCCTGGGCCACGCTCGTGGCGTCGAGCGGCCGGCGCACGCAACCACGGCCGGAGTGGGTGACGCTCGTGGAGCGGATGGCCGGGAGGTCCCACGCCGCCTACCGGGAACTCGTGGACGAGCCCGGGTTCATCCACTACTTCTCGCAGACCACGCCCATCGACGACATCGAGAACCTCCCGATCGCCTCGCGTCCAGCCCGCCGTCGCGGCGAGCGCACGCTCGACGACCTGCGGGCGATTCCCTGGGTGTTCGCCTGGACCCAGAGCCGGTGCATGATCCCGGCCTGGTACGGTCTCGGCACGGCGCTCACTGACGTCAAATACGACGACCGCCACGCCTGGCAGACGGTCTGCGACATGTACCGCCAGTGGCCGTTCTTCCAGGCGACGATCGACAACGCGACGCTCGCGCTCGCGAAGGCCGACATGTACATCGCGCAGCGCTACTCGGAGCTCGCGGCCGACGCCGACGTGCGCCGTCGCATCTGGCAGCGGATCGCCGCGGAGCGCGACCGCACCCGGCAGGCGATCCTCGACATCGTCGGTGGCGGGGAACTGCTGGCCACGACGCCCTGGTTCCAAAGGTCGATCGAGGCCCGCAATCCGTCGATCGATCCCCTGAACCTGATCCAGATCGAGTTCATGCGCAGGCGTGCCGCCTCCCCACCCGACGCCCCGTCCGAGGAAGCCCTGCGCGACCTCCTGCGACTCTGCGTCCAGGGCATCGCCTCGGGCATGCGCACGACTGGATGATGTTGAACACCGACGGCTGTTGACCAAACCGAAAATGGAGGCGAGGGGGTCGGCGAACGCTCGAGGAGCATTGGGCCGCTGCGGCCCACGCGACGAGACTTTTGCCGCCCCCGAGCCGGACCATCATCAATCCGCCTGGAAAATCACCCATGCCCACCGCCGGCGATCTCGCCGTGAAGACGCTCGGTCCCTGCCGGATCGACTCACCGCTCAAGCCGCTGCTGGAGTCGCGTCAGACCACGACCCACTACGTCGCCGAGGACGACCGCGTGCTGTTCCACGACACGGTGCGGCTGGCCACCGGAACGGGCCTGGCCGTCGATGCCCTGCCCGGATTCGAGCCGGCCGGCCCACGGCGCAGCATCTTTTTCGACCCGGCCAAGATGCGGGTCGGTGTCGTCACCTGCGGCGGCCTGTGTCCGGGGCTCAACGACGTGATCCGCGGCCTGGTGATGGAACTGTCCCACCACTACGGCGTGCAGCGGATCTACGGCTTCCGCAACGGCTACCAGGGCTTCATCCCCCGCTACGGCCACGACGTGCTCGATCTCTCGCCGGAGGGCGTGAGCGCCATCAACGAGGACGGGGGTACGATCCTGGGCACGTCCCGCGGTGGTCAGGATCCGCACGAGATCGTGGACTGTCTGGAACGCATGAACATCAACGCCCTGTTCGTCATCGGGGGTGACGGCAGCCTCCGCGGGGCGATGCAGATCACGGCGGCGGTCGCCGAGCGCGGCCAGAAGGTCGCCGTCGTCGGCATCCCCAAGACGATCGACAACGACATCCCCTACATCGACCAGAGCTTCGGATTCCAGACGGCGTTCGCCGAAGCGGCCAAGTCGATCCGCGCCGCCCACGTCGAGGCCAAGGCCTCGCCCAACGGCATCGGCCTGGTGAAGCTCATGGGCCGCCACTCCGGCTTCATCGCCTGCTACGCGTCGCTCGCCGAGTCCGACGCCAACTACGTGCTGATCCCGGAGGTGCCCTTCGCGCTCGACGGCGACCGTGGCCTGCTCCAGCACCTGCAAGGCCGCGTGCAGGCCAAGGGCCACGCGGTGATCGTGGCGGCCGAGGGCGCGGGGCAGGATCTCATCCCCGCGAGCGAGGCGGGGGTCGATGCCTCGGGCAACAAGAAGCTCGCCGACATCGGCCTGTTCCTCAGATCCCGGATCGCCGACCACTTCGCGGCGGCCGGGATGGAGTGCAACCTCAAGTACATCGATCCCAGTTACGCGATCCGCAGCGTCGCGGCCAATCCCTACGACAGCGTCTACTGCCTGCGGCTCGCGCAGAACGCCGTGCATGCCGCCATGGCCGGCCGCACCGAGACCGTGATCGGCCGCTGGCACGGCCGCTACGTCCACATCCCGATGGCGCTCGCGGTGAGCCATCGCAACCAGGTGGCCCCCGACGGCGACCTCTGGCTCGCGGTGCTCGAAGCCACCGGCCAGCCCCGCGTGTTCGCCTGAATCCGGGCCGTTTCAGTTTCTCAGCGTCTCGAGCCACGCCACGAGATCGACGAGTTCATCCGCGGAGATCGCCGTGGCGAGATCGGTCGGCATCAGCGACACCGGCTGCTTGACCAGTTCGTCCACCTCGCCGGCGGGAAGCGTGGCGTCGATCCCGTCGGCGCCGCGGATCACGACCGCGTCCGGCGACTGCGACACGAGCAGCCCCGTGACGGCGCGGCCGTCGGCAAGAACGGCCGTGTACGACTCGTAGTTGTGGCTGATCGC
>RFUD01000026.1 GCA_009923125.1 Planctomycetia bacterium | reverse complement strand
CAAAACGCGTCGCAGCCGCCGATCTCGAGGTTCGCGCGAAACCGGCGCCGGCTCTCCGCGAGATCGAACCCGAACCACCGGGCGACTTCGGCCAGGCTCGCTGTCGAGACGAGCGTGGGGCCAGGCGCATCGCGGTCGTCGGGAAACCCGCCATCGGGCCGCTCTTCCAAAAGCACGCCGATGCCGAGTGCGTCGGAAAGCCATTCGCACGGCCCGTCGCGGCCCGGCACGAGCGGAAACGTCTCGGCCGCGGCCGTGGGTGGATCGACCCGGCGGGAGAGCGAGACGAGTTTTTCGGCGAGGTCGAACTCGGCGCGGATCAGATGGAAGCGGTCGCACCGCTTGGCGTTCACGACGCGGCCGTCGAGATCCACGAGCCGCCAGCGGCGGTCGTGTTCGAGCGCCCCGGACGGCAGCACACGGGCCGATTCCACGTCGAGGCCGTCGAGGCTCTTCACGGGATAGAGCGTGATCCGATCGAGTGTGGGCATAGGATCAGCGTACGGCCAGCGCGCGAATCAGCACAGGCGATACACGCAAGCGCCGGGCCCGGAGGGCCGGGTGAGCACCAGCCGACGGAGGTCGGCCAAGGGAATTTCGGCAGGATGCCGAGAATTCCCGTGAACCCAGTCCTACATCCGGAAGTTGAACGTCTGCCACACGAGCCGCAGCAGCCACTGGCCGACCGTGCGGCTGCCCACCTGGATCCGGGCCGTGCCCCGCATGCCCGGCGTGAGCACCGCCTCGCTGTCGTCGAGCGACATCATCGCCTCGTAGCTCGTGGAGATCGGCATCTCACGCCCCGACGGGTCGGTCTCCGTCGGCACGAGGCCGCCCGCCTTGACGCTCATCCGTTCCGGGCTGCTCTCGAGGTGCGTCTCGGCCAGTTCCTCCACCTTCCCGGTGAACGTGCGCCAGGGAAACGCATCGAGCTTGAGGTCCACGTGCTGCCCGCGGCCCACGAACTCCACCTCCGTCTGGTCCACCACCATCACCGCCTCGAACTTCTCCGGCTCGCCCACGAGACACAGCACCGTGCCCTCCACGAACGTCGCCCCGATGTTCTTCGGGTCGAGCGCGTTGCCGCTCCACCCGGGCAGCCGCCCCGACGCCTCCGGCTCCGGCTTCACGCTCGGGGCCGGCAGGACGATGCCGCCTCGCGGGGCCCGGAGCACGAGTTCGGTGCGGTTCTTGCGCTTCTTCGCGAGCTGCTCCTCGATGCTCGCCAGCGACTCCTCCACCGTGCCGATCTCCAGCCCTGCCGCCGGGTCGGTGAACCGCTCGCGTTCCAAGCTCGCCAGCCGGGTGCGGGCGTCGGTGGCCTTGCCCTCGAGCTCCGTGATCTGGAGGTCGAGGTCGATGCTCGACAGCCGGGCGAGCTCGTCGCCCGGCTTCACGACGTCCCCCGGCTTCACCGCCAGGCTCTCGAGCCGCCCGGCCTCGGTGACGTAGACCGTCTCCTCGCCCCGCGGCCGCAGTTCGGCGCCGCACCACACCCGCTGCGGCAGCGGGATGAGGGCGATCGCGGCCAGGATCGCCGCCGCCACCACGGACGTCACCGCCAGATTGACCGCCTTCACCTCGTCGCGCCTCCCGGGGATGTTGAGAAACTGGATGATGCCGTGCAGCGGCCGGACCACCAAGCCCCACAGGGCCATGAAGCCCAGGATCTGGCCGAGCACCTCGAGCCGGTAGGGCTTGAAGACGGTCCACACGAAGAGAAAGATCGACAGCGACACGAACCAGCCGTACAGGCTCGAAGCCACGGAATACAGGGCGAACAGGCCCAGTCGGCGCTGCGGCAGGAACGGGTCTTCGGGCTGCTTGATCCCCAGGCACCAGCGGCTCGCCAGCCGTCCGAGGATCGAGGTGGACTTCTGCTTGAGGTTCGGGATTTCGAGGATGTCGGAGAGGATGTAGTAGCCGTCGTAGCGCAGCAGGGGATTGGCGTTGAACATCAGCGTGGAGATGCTCGACACGAACATCACGTCGAGGCACAGCTGGTTGAAGATGCCGCCGTGCGAGTTCCACCACAGGAACGTGGCGATCGAGGCCAGGATCACCTCCACGTACATCCCCGCCGCCCCGATCGCGGCCCGCTTCCACTTCGACGGCAGCATCCAGCTGTCGGAGACGTCGCAGTACAGGCACGGCGTGAACACGAGCAGCATCATGCCGAGTTCGTGGCACTCGCCTCCGTAGTGCTTGCAGGACAGGCCGTGGCCGAACTCGTGGCAGATCTTCGTGAACGCCAGGGCGGCCGCCAGGTAGAGCCAGTTGCCCGACGCGAAGAACTGGTTGAATTCCGGCAGCTTCGAACGGAATACGTCGAAGTTCACCAGCACCAGCAACAGCGCGCTGGCCGCGAACACCATCGCCGCGACGATCGCCGGCGGGTCGAACAGCCAGCCCAGCCAGGGGTCGAGTCGCGTCAGGAGCCGGTCGGGGTCGAAGCCGCGGAACCGCAGCGAGAGGATGTTGGCCAGCCAGGCCTTCCACTGCTTCCAGAGCCGCTGCCGGCGTCGTTCGAAGAGCTGCGGCCCCTGCCCCGGGCGGTCGCCGATCACCAGGCCCGAGCGGTGCAGCGTGGCGATGAACCGGGCGAGCTCGTCGAGCTTGATCCGCCGCGGCGGAAACTTCGCCTCGAACCGCTCCTTCAGCGTCTCGAGGCTCGTCGTGCCGTCGAGCATGTCGAGCAGTGCGTACTCCTCCGGCCGGAAGCGGAAGTAGGCGAGCGCGATCGGATCCTTGACCACCCACCAGGCCTGGCCCTGGTAGACCTGCCGCGTGGTCACGAGGTCGCCGCGGCGCTTCAGGCCCACGGGGCGGGTCGTGCTCGAGCGGAAGGCGTCGGCGGAGGGCATGCTGCTGACAGGCCGGAGCCTGCCCCACGGTTCCCACGAGGATATCAGGCCCGGAGGGCCGGGTGTGTCCGGGGCGGAGGAGCCACAGCTGCGACCCCGGATCCTGGCGGTTCTCCACCTCGGCGAACACGCGGTAGTCGCCGCCGCTCTCCACGAGCGGGCTGGTGAACACGATCTGGCCCTTGAACGACTCGCGGCGACCGCCGGCGAGCATCACCTCCACCGTCACCGGCCGGCCGCTCACCTCGGCGGGATCGTGCCGCGCCGAATCGACGTAGCCCTCCACCCGCAGTCGGTCGGTGCGGACCACGCGGGCCAGCGGGTCGCCCGGCTGCAGCCATTCCCCCTCGTGCGGAAACACCTGCACGACGACGCCGTCGAGCGGGCTCTTGATCAGCCGGCGGTCGATCGCGTTTTCCGCCGCCAGCACCTCGACCTCCTTCGACTGGGCCGCGAGCGCGGCCAGCCGCTGCTCGAGCTCCGCCTGCTCGATCTGCAACTCTCCCTTCTTCTCGCTCAGCTTGAGCCGGTCGCGCTCCACCTCCGTGACGCTCCCGGGCACCTTGGCGTGCGACTCGAGCGCCTTCTTGTGCTCCGCCTCCGCCACGAGCTCCGCGGCGACCGCGTACCGCACGTCCACGTCGCTCTTCGCCTTGACCACGGCCTGGTCGTGCTCGGCCTTCGCCTTGCGGCGTTCCATCTGCGGCTGGTCGTCGTCGATCCGGGCGATCAGGGCCCCCTTCTCGATCACGTCCCCCTCGCGGATGCGGAGCTCGACGAGCACCCCCGGCTCCCGCGCCGGCACCTTCGCCTCCTCGATCAGCGACACGAGGCACCGCTGCAGCACCGGATCGGTGCCGGCGGGCTCGGCGGCCGGCGCCCCCCGCCCGACCGCCAGGGAGGCGACCATGACGACCATGACGACCATGACGATGGACAGGGAAAACGCACGCATGGGGAACCTCACCACAGTCGGAACAGGATGTGTTGCTGCACGAACGCCAACAGGTCGTGGAAGATGACGTAGCCGAGTGGCCGCGGGCCGCAGTTGATCCGGGCGGTGACGCTGGCCCCGGCGCCGAGCTCCTCCTTTTCGTGCCGTGCGGGGTCGATCGTGATCCGCACGAGCACCGTGTTGCCCTGCTCGCCGCGGACCTCGGCCTGCTCGTGGATCTCCTTGACGGTGCCGGTATGCCGCGTGCCGGGGTCGGTGGCGAGGATGTAGTCCACGACGAGCTCACGGCCGGCGGCCCTGGCCTCGGCCGCCGCCCGGTTGACGTGGCCGAGCCGGTCGTCGGGCAGGTGGATCTCCAGTTCCCACGGTCCGGTCTTGTCGGCCACGTTGAGGAGCACCTGCCCCTTCTCCACCGGCCGCAGCATGAGCCGGTCGCGGACCTGCCAGGTGACGACCACGCCGTCGATCGGGCTGCGGACGACGAGATCGCGCTTCTTCGCCTCGTACAGCTTCCGCTGCTCCTCGAGGCTCTCGATTTCCCGCTGCAGCTGCGCGGCCCGGCCGGCCATGCGGGTCTTCTCGTCGGCCGAGATCTTCTTGTCTTCCAGCAGCGCGCGGCGGGTGGACACGAGCTGCTCTTCGCTGGCGGCCTTGCGTCCGAGCACGTCGGTGAGCGCGACGTCGAGCTCGATGTTGCGCAGGGAGAGGAGCGGCTGGTCGGCCTTCACGTCGGTGCCGTGCTCGATGCCCGCCCCGATCGACTCGACCACGCCGTCGATGCCGGCGAACACGTCGCGGTGGTGCACCGGCTCGAGCGTGCCCTTCCCCTCCAGCCGCAGGTCGGCGGGCACGAGGATCAGCGCCAGGGTCGCGGCGGCCGCCGCGAGCGTGGCGACGATCGTCTTGGGCAGGTTGCGGGCGGTGGTCAGCACCCGCGAGCGGCCCAGAAACTCGAGGACCGGGTACAGGGGCAGGCTCGTGTGGGCCAGCGCGTTGGCCAGCGCCACCTTGCCATGCTCCGCCACCAGTTCCACGCGGGCCCGCTTGCCGCCGTCGAACGAACTCGACTGAAACCACTCCGCCACCAGCGCGCCGACCGGCCGGGGGGCCACCTTGGGCGCCGCCTCCGCCTTGGCCACCGCCACGGCGTCCACGCCGCCCGGCTTCACCACCGGGGTGGGCCGCGGCTTCTCGAGCGGAATGATCGCCAGCGCCGTGGCGTGCGACTCGTCCACGTAGGCCTCGAGTTCCTCCTCGATCTGCGGCGGGAGTTCCTGCGACGCGTCGGGGTGCCAGAGCGGATCACCGGCCTTCGCCACCACCCGCACGAGCGCCTCGATCGCCTGCACCGCCGACGCCCGCCGCTCGATCGACTCCTGGCCGCTCACGGCCTCCAGGCGGAGTTTGCGCCCGCGCCTCACGAGCACGCTCACCCGGTCGCAGCCGATGATCCGCCGTGCCTCGTTGGCGAGCACGAACGCCGTGGCGACCGGGTCGAGCGTCTCGTGGACGGCGCGGCTGAAGCGGTCCACCTGCGAGAGGGTGGCCTGCTGGCTGTCGAGCGTGGCGAGTTGCCGGCGTTCGAGGAACAGGCCCGCGGGCTGCGCGGTCTGCTCCACGAACATCAGATATCCATGCTCCACGTCGGGACTGTTGGGCTCGTGGAACACCTCGATCAGGCCGGCGCGGTTGCCGCCGCGGTCGATCGGCGCCGCCACCACGATCAGGTCGGTCGGGTTGCTTGCGGCGGGGGTGCCGTCGGCGTTCGTCAGCCCGGCCCGCGGCGGAACGACGAGCCCGGTGGGGTTGCCGAGCAGCGCCGAGACGAGCTTGCCGTGCACCGCCTGGGCCTCGTCGGTCGTGCCGATGCCCGCCCGCTCGACCCCCTGCCGGCTCACCGCCTCGACGCGGCCCTGGTCGCGGACCAGCCACACGATGCCGCCCACGGCGCCCATCGCCTCGATGACGTGGCCGAGCAACGCCGCGAAGAACTCCGATTCCTGCATGTCGCCCTGGGCGAGCGCGCGAATCCGCTCGACGACGGCAAGAATCTGCCGTCGCGCCTCCTCGACCGCCCGCTCGTCAACCGTGCTCATGCGTGGAGTTCCGAGGGTGGTTGACCGGGCTGCGGGCCGGGTGGCCCGCAGCCCGGTCCCCGACTCATGCCCTGCCGGCCGGCGGCTGGACGACCCGCTTCTGCACGTCGGTCTCGAGCATGCCGAAGGCCTGCTCGTGCCGCTGCACGGCCATGCCGAGCGCGTAGGCGAGCCGCTTGGCGGTGAAGAAGTTCACGATGATCCGCTGCGTGAGCTGGATCGTCTCGGGCGAGTTGCCCGCCACCTGCTTGTTGAGGCCGAAGTCGACGATCAGTTCCTCGGGCGTGCCCGTGACGCGGCAGAAGTTGGCGTAATGCGCGACGATGTGCGACTCATCGACCGGCACCTGCATCGGCTCGGGCGCGCGCTGGGGGTTGGATTCATCGGCCATGGGGAACTCCTCGAAGGACGGGAAACGGCTGCCGACGAGAGATCCACCGGAAGAACACCGGCGGGCCGTCGGGTGCGGCGATTCTACAGCCCTTCCGCGGAAGGGGCCATTGCCGGCTCGTCCGTTTCCGGCCAGCCGTGCCGCAGCAGCCAGGCATCGTCCACGAAGCGTCGCATGAGCGCGCGGAACGCCCGCAGGGCGTCACGGTGCCACGTCGCGTCGGTCGGATCACCGCCCACGTCGAGCCCCGTGAAGTGCAGCCGGCAGGGCCAGCCACGCTCGGTGGCCACCGTGTCGAACCGCTCCGCGATCCGCAGGGCCCACGCGGCGCCGAGCGTGTCGCGGAGCACGAGGAACGGTCTGTCGATGGTCGCCGCGACGGTCGGGGCTGACACCCGCGGCCGGCGGGCCATGGCTCCGCGCAGCCACACGGCCGTGGCCCCGGCCGCGATCAGCACCGCACCCGCCGCGTCGAGCAGGGGCTGTGGCAACGCCCCGGCGGTGTCCACGCCGGGCAGAAACGGACGCACGACCGCCAACTGGCCGGCCGCGATGGCCGTGGCCGAGAGACCGTGCCCCGTGGCCACGAAGTTGAGCCATCCCACGATCGTGAGGACCAGCAGGAAGCCCCGGCCGAGCAGGTGCGCGTCGGGCATGCTGCCCGGCCGCACGAGCCAGGCCGACGCCGCCGGCAACGCCACCACGGCGGCCAGGGTCGCGACGATCAACTGCCAGACGCCGTGCTGCGGCCGTTTCGCCCCCAGAAGCGACATCGCCGGGCAGACGGCCAGGGCCGCCACGCACAGTCGCACGCATCCGGCCGTCGCCGGCTGCGTCACCGCGCCGCTCCACCGGGCCCACGCATCCACGGCCAGGGCCGAGCAGGCCGCCACGGCCCACCAGGCTGCCGGCACCGCCGTCGAGCCGCGGGTGCGCACCGCGGCCGCCACCGCACCCACGCCCGCGATCACAGCGGCGACGGCCGTCACCAACGGCAGGAACGTGGAAGACGTGGAAGGAGGTGTCATGGCACAGGGCACCCGGGGACACGCGTCAGGCCGGCCACCGGCCTGTCAAACCCTGCCGATCGTACCGATCAGGAAGGATCGCGGGGAAATCGTCGCTCGTGGACACCTCCCGGCCGATGCTAGTCGGACGGGCTGGCTGTGGCCGGCGAGCCCCCCACAGAACGGACGTATTCATGAGGCGGCTCCTGGCGGCGCGGATGACCGGTCCGCGGATCGCGGCATTGCTCGCATTGACCATCGCCGTCGGTTCCGCTCCCGCGGCACTGGCGATCGAGATGTTCACGTTTTTCGGCGACGGCAGCCGCATCGGGCTGCCGAGCCTCGAGGTGCCGATCGAGGCCTACCCCGGCATCCCGCTCCGCAGCGACCGCATCAGGGCCCGCAATCGCGCGCTCAGGATGCGGCAGGGTGTACCCGTGCCACCGCCGCCGGCCGGCTCGATACAGCCCTCCCGCGGCATCACCATCCGGACGATGCCGATCGGCGAGCAGGCGCCCGAGACGATCCCGATCGCGCCCGAGCCGCAGTGAGCGTCACGGGCGGACCCGGCACTGTCGCCGTCGGGACGCGGGGGAACTAGGGCGCGTCCTTCTTCAATTTGGCCAGCAGGTCCGTGGCGTCGGGACGCGTGGCGAACATCGGCTCGTTGGCCAGCACCTCCTCGAGGATCTTCCGGGCCCGGTCCTTCTCGCCGCGGTCCGACAGGAGCTTCGCCACGTAGTAGGCGCCGTCGGTCGTGAGAGCGTTGTTCTGCGTGATCTGCGCGAGGATCTTCTCGGCGTCCTCCCGTCGGCCCAACTTGTAGTACACCCAGGCCAGCGTGGTGAGGGCGTTCACCTGCTGGGGCGAGTTCTCGCGATGCATCGCCACGTTGGCCTCGGCCATCTCCAGCGACCGCTGCCGCGACTCGCGGTCGTCGCTCTCGATGAGCACCAGCGCCAGCGAGTTCGACGCCGGAAAGTTTCCCGGAGACTGCACGTGGGCGTCGTAGAAGAACCTCTCGGCCGTGGCGTAATCGCGGGCCACCCGGGCGATCGCACCGCGGACGACCTTGCCCTCGAGGCTCTTGGCGTCGAGCTTGAGCGCGTCTTCGGCGATCGCCTTGGCCCGCTCCAGGTCGTTCTGGCCGAGGTACCACTGGGCGGCCGCGAGCAGCACCGCCGAATCCTTCGGGGCCTCCTTGATGGCCGCCTCGATGAGCTTCTTGGCCGTGTCGCGCTTCTTTGCGTCGTCGTACAGCCGGGCCATCGCCAGTTCCGGTTGCACCGCCTTCTGGTCGAGCTTCTTCGCCTCGCGGAACTGCTCCAGCGACTCCGTCGGCTTGCTCAACTGGAACAGCACGATCCCCATCCGCTGGTGCGCGCTGGCGTTGTCGGGATCGAGGTCGATCCACGCCTGGAGGTGTTTCTGCGCCAGTTCCCATTGCTTGCGGGCCTCGGCGACGGCGGCGCTGCCGGCGTTGCAGCGGATGTCGAAGTCGCGCTTCCGCTTCGCGTTTTCCGCGAACTCGCCCGACAGCCGCGTCGCCTCCCGGAACAGCATGTCGGCGTCGGTGACCCGCCGCTCCTGGAAGGCGAGATCGCCCAGCATCAGGTAGGGCTCGGGGTCTTTCGGGAACTTCACGACGGTGTCCTCGAGCTCCGCGCGGGCCGGGCCGAGCTGGTTCACGCTCAGCCACAGCATCGCCATCATCACGCCCGGCGGCGGCATCTTGGGATTGTTGCTCTTCACCCGTTCGAGGATCGCCCGACAGCCGTCGATGTCGCGGTCGCGGAAGCGATTGATCGCGCCGGTCACTTCCTGGTTCTGCGCGTCATCCGACACCGCCTTGCCGATCAGCGTCTGGGCTGTGACCTGGGCTTCCACGTGACGGGCCGGAAGGGCCGCCACGACCCCCACCAGGACGATCGCCCCCACCATCCAGGCCCTCGAACAGGCCTTCGAACAGTCCCCCGTCGCCATGTGCATGCCTCCTCGTGCGTCGCGGAAGGACAGCCCTCCCGCACCTCGCCGTACTCTATCGTGCAGGCCCCGTTTTTGCCATAACCCATCGCCCGGAACCCCGACGCCGGAACCCCTGACTTCAGAACCCCGACTCCGGAACCAGTGCGCCGCGACCCGTGTCGCGGCCAGGTGGTCGCAGATGCCGCTCGGTGCCGTCCTCGAACGTGAACTCCGCTTCGCACCCCGCGCCCGGGGCCTGTTCGTCGCGCGTGCGGTCTATGCCGGCACGCTGCTGGCCATCATCGCCACCTGCTGGCTGGTGGTCACGGGCACGCAGCCGGTGTCCACCGCCGGCGACACGGCGCGGTTCGGGGCCACGCTGCTGCGGATCCTCGGCCCGTTGCAGCTCTGCCTGGCGATGCTCGCCGCCGCCCTCACCGGCGCCGTCACGGTCACCGCGGAGAAGGATCGGCGCACGCTCGAACTCCTGCTCGTGAGCCGCATCTCCGACGGCGAGCTCGTGCTCGGCAAGCTCGCCGCGAGCGTCGTCCGGGTGCTGCTGCTCCTGCTGGCGGCGGTGCCGGTGTTCGCGATCGCGGGACTGTTCGGGGGCGTGTTGCCCGCGCAGCTGGCCCGCTTGTTCGTCGTCACCGTGGCGGCGGCGCTCGCCGCGGCGAGCGTCGCGACCGCCGTCGCCTTCTGGAAGGACACGACGTTCCAGGCGTTGGCGATCACGCTGTTCGCCCTCGTGGCGTGGCTGGCGGCCGGCGAAGTGGCGGCCGTCCGCGCGGGGCCCTCCGCGGGAGCGTGGGTGTCGCCCGCGCGGGCCGCGTTCGCCGCGCTCGACCCGGCGGGCGGCGGACTGCTCCCGCCCTTCCTCGCCGTGTGCGGCGGCATCGTCCTGGTGACGAGCGCCGTCGCGGTGGCCAACGTGCGCCGCTGGAACGTGGCGGGCGAGTCGCGCCGGCCGCGGGCGGCGTCCGCCCCGGGGCGGCGGGTGGCGGCCCGGCAGGTCTGGGCCAACCCGATCCTGTGGCGCGAGGTGCGCACGCGGGCCTACGGCCGGGCGATCGTGGTCGTGCGGCTGGCGTGGCTGGTGCTGTTCGCGGCGGCGGTCGCGGGCGTGGTGCAGGAGGCCCGTTCCGTGCGGCCGGATCACCTGGCGATCGCGGTGGCCGTGGTCCCGATGGCCCTGGCCAGCCTCGTGGCCGTGGCGGCGCTGGCGGTCACGAGCGTGACGACCGAACGCGACCGTGGCTCGCTCGACCTGATCCTGGTCAGCGACCTCGAGCCGGCGGAGTTCGTGTGGGGGAAGATCGGCGGGGTGCTCGTCGTGGCCAGGGAACTGGTGCTGCTTCCGCTGGCGCTGTGTGCGGCCCTCGCCGCGACCGGCGTCGTGACCGTCGAGAACGGCGTCTACCTCGCCCTCGGCCTCGCGGTCCTGCTGTTCTTCTCGGCGGTACTGGGATTCCACGTCGGGCTGTCGTATCCCTCGTCGCGCCGCGCCATCGCGGTGGCGCTCGGCACCGTCGCCTTCCTGTTCATCGGCGTGGCGACCGTGATGCGGATCATGGTCGCCTTCGGATCGAGCTTCGAACTCCAGCTCGCGCCGTTCCTGGCGGCGATCGTGGGGGGCGCGGTCGGCCTGTACGCCGCGCTGTCCGCCCGCAATCCCTCCCCTGCGATCGCCTGGGCGTCGGCGCTGCTGCCCGCACTGACGTTCGTGGCCATCACCGGCTTCCTGCAGGGCAACGCCCTGCAGGTGCTGCTGGTCACGGCGGCGGCCTACGGGTTCGCCACCCTCGCCCTGCTCGTGCCGGCCATCGGCGCCTTCGACCTGCTCACGGGACGGACGACTACCGGCGAATGACGCCGGCCGCGTCGGACGGCGGCGCGGCCAGCGCGGCCACGCGGGCCTCCAGCTCCGGGGTGGCGCCGCCCCGGGCGATCGCCTGCCGGTAGCTCGCGAGGGCGTCGAGCGGTCGGCCGAGCGCTTCCTGGGCCCTGCCCTCCAGGGCGAGCACGTCCGCGGGCGCCTGCTGCGGGCCGTACGTCTCGCCGAGGATCGCCAGGGTGGCCAGGCAGCGCTGCGGGCGGTCGAGCCGCAGGCAGACCTGCGCCGTGTCGAGCAGGATCTCGCGGTTGTCCGGCGCGATGGCGAGGGCGCGGTGGAAATCGGCCAGCGCCTCCTCCGCGCGGCCGCGGGCGAGCCCCACCTCGCCCCGCAGATGCCATGCGGCCGCCGACGACGGGGCCGCCGCGACCGCCTCGCTCGCCAGGCGATCCGCATCGTCGAGCAGGCCGAGTTCCATGTACATCCGGCCGCCGTCGAGACACAGCGCGACGTCGCCCGGCGAGAGCCGTAGCGCCTCGGAGATCTGCGTGACGGCCGCCATCCGCTCGCCCCGCCGCCAGAGCACGTCGGCGTAGTGGCGGCGGGCGTCGATGTCGGAGGGGCAGCTCTTCACGGCGCGGGCCAGCAGCTGCTCCGCCTGCGACAGGTCGTCGCGATCGGCCGCCGACAGGCCTTCGTTGGAGAGCCGTCGCGCGACGGCGAGATCCTGGGAGACCGGGCCGCGCGGCATCAGTCGGCAGCCCGGCCCGAGCGCCGCGACGATGGTCGCGGCACCGGCCCACGTCACGCGCGCTGTGCGGGAAAGGTTCACGAGGCCGGGACGGTAGGGGCTCCGCGGACTTGTCACAAGCGTCGTCGGGACGGCCTCCGACGCGACGAAGCTGGGCGGCGTCGTG
>RFUD01000250.1 GCA_009923125.1 Planctomycetia bacterium | reverse complement strand
GAGCCGGAGCCTGGAGGGCGGAGGCGAACGTCCGGCGAGACGGTACGGGGTAACCCCGAGCCGGTGCCCATCAATCCGGCAGCGCGTGGTGGTAGTCAATGCCGGAAGTGGCGGCGCGCCGTGAACACCATCGGGATGCCCGCCGCGTCGGCCGCCGCGATCACCTCGGCGTCGCGCTTCGAGCCGCCCGGCTGGATGATCGCCGCGATGCCCGCCCGCTTGATCAAGTCGATCGAGTCGGGGAACGGGAAAAACGCATCGGAAGCGAGCACGCCGCCCCGGGCACGTTCGCCCGCCTTCTCGAGCGCGATCCGCACGGCATCGACGCGGCTCGTCTGGCCGATGCCCGCGCCCACGAGGCTCGCGCCCCGGCAGACGGCGATCGCGTTGCTCGTGAGCCGGCGAACGAGGGTGAAGGCGAAGCCGAGCGGCTGCGTGAGTTCGGGTGGCGGCGCGGTGTTCGTGACCACGCGCCAGGCGGCGGGATCGTCGCAGCACACGTCCGGCCGCTGGGCCAGCAGCGCGCCGGCGACGCTGCGCAATTCCATGCCCCCTGTCGCCTCCCACGGATCGCCCGGTGGCACCTCGACGAGCCGCACGCTCGCCTTCCAGGTGGGCTTGGTCGTGAGCAGTTCCACCGCCTCCCTGTCGAAGGCGGGAGCCGCGATCACCTCCACGAACATGCCGGGAGTGAGCAGCACCTCGGCGCAGGCTCGATCGAACGTGCGGTTGACGGCCACGATCGAGCCGAACGCGCTCGTCGGGTCGGCCGCCATCGCGGTGGCCAGCGCCGTCGAGACGCTCGTGTCGCTCGCGGCCCCGCAGGGATTGGTGTGCTTGACGACGACGGCCGCAGGCTCGGAAACGAGTCCCACGAGCCGCGTGGCGCCGTCGAGATCGAGCAGGTTGTTGTAGGAGAGTTCCTTTCCGCACAGCTGCCGGAGTCCCGCCAGCCCGAGGTGCGTGCCCACGGGAGCGTACATCGCGGCCGACTGGTGCGGGTTCTCGCCGTACCGCAGCGGCAGGCGGCGTTCGAGATCGAGCGTCAGCCGGGCCGCGAGCGGCGGCTCGCCGCAGGGCTCGCCGACCGCCGGCGCGCCGGCGTCGGCCACGAGGCCGGCATGCCTGGCCATCCAGCGGGCGATCGCCGCGTCGTACGCGGCCGTGTGCTCGAACGCGCGGGCCGCGAACAACCGGCGGTCGGCCAGCGTGGTGCCGCCCCGGCCGACCGCCGCGAGGAAGTCGTCGTATTGATCGGGGCTCGTCACCACCGCCGTGAAGGCATGGTTCTTGGCCGCGGCCCGCACCAGGCTGGGCCCACCGATGTCGATGAGTTCGACCGCCTCCGCCGGCTGGCAGTCGGGCTTGGCGATCACGCCGGCGAAGTCGTACAGGTTGACGATCACGGCGTCGAACCGCTCGATGCCATGGTCGGCCAGCACCTCGAGATCGTCAGGCCGATCCCCGCGGGCGAGGATGCCCGCGAAGATGTGCGGATGGAGCGTCTTCACCCGGCCGTCGAGCACCTCGGGAAAGCCCGTGATCGCCGACACGTCCTCCACGGCGACTCCGTGGCTGGCGAGCGCCGCGCTGGTGCCGCCGGTGCTGGCGACGCGGACGCCCGCCGCCTTGAGCCCTCGGGCGAGCCGATCGAGTCCCGTCTTGTCGAACACGCTGACGAGCACCCGTCGGATCGGCACGACATCGACGGTGGACAGGCTGGGCCGGGGGGCGGAGTGTGGAGTGTGCATGCCGCGATTAGAGCAGCGAACCGCGGCCGAAAAAGGGGCGGCCTACCCCGCAGGCAACTCGACCTCGAAGACCGTGCCCGGCGGCGGCAGCCGGCCACGGACATCCACCCGTCCGCGCATCTGCTTGACGAGCGACTTGACGAGGAACAGGCCCAGCCCCGTGCCCGGCGTCGAGCGCTCGAGTTCGCTTCCCAGTCGCACGAACCGGCGGAAGACCTGCGTCCGCTTCGAGACCGGGATGCCGGGGCCGTTGTCCGCCACCCGCACCCGCACGCGCCCGGGCGAGGCGACGGCGGCGGTGACCTCCACCGCGGGCAGCGGCAGCGAGTACTTCACGGCATTGTCCACGAGATTGCGGAACACGATCTCGAGATCCGCCTCCCGAGCCCTGACGACGAGCGGGGCCGCGGTGGAATCCACCACGAGTCGCACGCTCTCGGCCGGCACGCCGTGCCGCTGCACGGCCGTCGCGCTCGCCCGCTCCAGCACCGGCAGCAGCGGGGACACCTCGTCCTCCGCCGACGGCCGCCGCTGCAGCGTCTTGGCGGCGTCGAGCAGGTGGTCGATGAGGGTATCGAGCCGTTCGACGTCCTGGAGCATGAAGCGGTGGAAATCGGCCTGCTGCTCCGGCGGCACGCTGCGGCGGGTGAGCGTCTGCAGGTAGAGCTTGAGCGATGCCAGCGGGCTTTTCAGCTCGTGCGTGACGCTGTCGATGAAATTGCTCTGCCGCTGCGACAGGGCGATCGCCTTCACCGTCAGCGCCAGATAGACAATCACGCCGATCAGGACGAGCACCAGCAGGGCCACGCCCACGCCGAGCACGGCCCAGTAGAAGGCCGCGTTCTTCGAGCCGAGGGCGGCGGCGATGCTGACGAGCACCCAGCCCACGCCCAGCGCGATGATCGAGCCGATCAACACCACGCCCAGGAGAATCGGCCAGCCGAGCGAGCGACGCGGTTCCACGGGCGGTGTTCCGAAGCGGGAGGAGGCCTGCGGGTATGCTACCCCGGTCCGCGTCTGCGAGCGCTCCGCGAGTCCTTCCTCCATGTCCGTGTCGCCCCGGTCACCCGACGCCGGCTCACGCCCGCCGCTGACGCTCACGGCGGGCAGGCTCACGATTTCCTTCACGTGGTGTGGCGACCGTTGGGCGCACGAAATCGGGCTGGAAGACGGCGGCACGTGGCGGTCGGTCGAGGGGCCGGAGGCATCCGGAGGCGATCCGCGCTGGCCGGCCTCGCCGGTGCTCGTCGAACTCTCCCGGCTCCAGACTCCCCGCGGTCCGGCGCTCCTCGGCGTGGGCAGCGCCGGACGGTCGCACTTTTCGGCGAGCATCGACGTCGATCCGGACGTTCCGGACAGGCTACGGTTCGAGATCGCGTGCCGCATTCACGAGCCCCCGGCGTGGCTCGGCTCGACCTACCGTGGGCCGGGAGGCGTCGTGCGGGTCACTCCCGGCCCGACGGCGGACGCCCCCCCGGCCACCGTGGCGTGGGCCTACACGTTCTCCCCCGACGGCCTTCTCCCCCATGGCAAAATACGGGGGAGCCAGGGCCCGGTGCCCCCGGCAGACTGACGGTGTCTTGCGATCGGGTCTTCGATCGATCAGATTCGTGGGGTCTGCGAACCTTCTTCACCGGAAAGAACGCATGTTCGACGTGATCGAGCGGCTCAAGGCCGATTGGACCGACAAATACGTCGTGATCGCCTCCGCGGCGCCGGAACTGGCGCGGTTCGCCAGCGCGACTGGCCAGGTGAAGACCGTCAACATGAACGGTCGCTGCCTGGTGGAGTTCGACCAGTTCAACAACGTCGGCTGGTACGACATCGATCCGGCCGCGCTGCGAGTCGTTCCCAAGCCCGAACCCAAGCCGGTGGAGAAGGCGGAAAAGTCGGCCAAGCCGGCTGCCCCGGCAAAGGCAGCGCCGGCCGCCAAGTCGGCGGCCCCCGCTGCGGCGGCCGGCAAAAAGCCCTCGACGGCGGACATCCTCGCCGCGGCCCGGGGCAAGGGCACGGGTACTGCCCCCTCCAAGCCGGCCGGCGGCCGTCCGTCCACGGCCGAGATCCTCGCCGCGGCGCGGGGCAAGGCGGCCCCGCCCGCCGCGACGCCGAAGTCGGCGGCGGCACCGGAGCCGGTCGCCGAGGAACCAGCCGCCGCCGAGCCCGAGGCTCCAACGCCGACCGTGGCCCCGCGAGGCAAGGCGACCGCGTCCGGTCCGCTTCCCACGACGACCGCGGAAAAGATCGCCTGGTGCCGGGCCCGCGACGCGAAGCATGGGCTGGTTCCCCGGCGACAGG
>RFUD01000249.1 GCA_009923125.1 Planctomycetia bacterium | reverse complement strand
CATCTACCAGAACGTCTACAACCACGTGTACACAATCGTGCTCCCGGTCGCCGCCAAGGAGATTTCCCTCGAGCTCACCGATGGCGACTGGCTGCGATTCACCGAACTCGGCCTGACGCTTCCCGGGAGGGACCGGCGGGTGCTCCCCGGCGATTCCACCCCGCGTCGCACACAGCAACCCTATGACCTGGCGCCCGATGGGGCGCTCATTCCTCCCCCCGACTTCGACGGCCTGGCCCCGCTGGCCGAAATCTTCGCACCGCTCCGCGAGGTGAAGGCCGCCGAGGGGGCCGTCTTCATGGGGGAATTCGGGTGCTACAGCAAAACCCCGCACGACGTCATGCTCGCCTATACGCAGAGCCTTCTCGAGCGGTGTAAGGCCGAGGGGGTTGGCTGGGCGATGTGGAATTTCCGCGGGGAGTTCGGCGTGCTGGACAGCAACCGCTCCGACGTGGCCTACGAAGCGTTCAAGGGCCACAAGCTCGACCGCAAGCTCATGGACATTCTCAGGCGGTCCGCCGCGCCCTGACCGCTTTACGGTCAAACGCGTTCAGCTTTTCTGGCCACCGCTGCGGTAGGTGCCGGGCGTGATGCCGAAGTGCTTCTTGAACGCCTCGGCCATGTATTGCGGGTGTTCGAAGCCGCAGCGGTTGGCGATCGCGGCCAGCGACAGCTCCGTCTCAGTGAGCAGCTGCTTCACGCGGTTGAACCGCAGCCGAATGATCTCCTCCCCCGGCGTCCGCCCGATCGCCTGCCGCATCCGCCGCTCGAGGAGCGTGCGCGAGAGGCCGGCATGCTTGACGACGTCGGCCACGTTGATGCCGTGGCAGGCGTGCTCGCGGATGTAGCGGACGGCGCTCGCTACGTACGGGTCGTCGATCGCCATGATGTCGCTCGACTGGCGCACCACGAGCCCCGCGGGCGGCACGAGGATGGGGCCGGCGGGCTTCGGCTCGCCCGCCATCAGCTGGTCGAGCAGCGCGGCCGCTTCGTAGCCCACCCGCTCGCCATCGAAGGCCACGCTCGAAAGCTGCGGCCGGGCCATGGTGCAGAGCGTCTCGTCGTTCTCGGCCCCCACCACGGCCACCTCCTCGGGCACGGCCACGCCCGCGCGGCGGCAGGCGTCGAGCAGCCAGAAGGCGAGCTGGTCGGTGCAGGCGAAAATGCCCACGGGCTTGGGCAGCGACGCCACCCACCGGGCCACGTCGGCCTGATGCCGCTCCCAGTTGGCGGGCCGCTCGCCGCGGTTGGGGGCATGATGCTCGCTGCAGGTGTGGCCGCGGGCGGCCAGATGCGCGCGGAAGTTGTCGCGCCGCTCCTCGAAATACTGCTCCGTGTCGAGGTCAAAGACGGCGAAGTTCGTAAACCCGTTGTCGATGAAGTGGTCGGCGACGAGCCGTCCGATGTCGCGGTTGTCGCAGCCCACGAAGGGGAGCCCGTGGGCGATCTTCGACGCCCGCAGCTCCACGCCCGGCAGCCGGGTGGCGGCGATCGCCTCGGCCATCGTGGCCGAGCCCGTGCGGGCGATGATGCCGTCGCCCTGCCACGAGGAGAGCCAGCGGGGCACCTGCGAATCGAGCGCCCGCAGTTCGAGGAACAGTGACCAATGCTCGTGCTCGGCGAGGTAGCGATGGATGCCCTTGAGCAGGTCGCGGCCATAGGTCCGCGAGGTCTCCACGAGCAGGGCCACGTGCTTCGTCGCCCGCACGGGGCGATCCTGCGCCGTAGCAGCCCGCGATGTGCCGGCATCCTGCGGCATGCGCACCGTTTTTTCGAGCTGTTGCATGGCCGCGTCCCCGTCCGTCGATCCTCGACCAATCCTATCCTCGGCAGCAGGTCGGGGCGACTGGTCCGGCATCGTTACCGCGGCTTGGGCGTAGGCCGCGAGGTCAGGTCGAAATTGAGCTCGTTCGGGCCGGCGGCGACCGTGGCCTCGAGCTGGCTCTTGGCGTGGTACTTCGCGGGCAGTTGCTCGGGGGTTTCGACGAAGTTGCCATCCTTGTCGCGACCCTCGCCGCCGGTGCGGATCTCCACGCGGTGGCGGCCCACCACGGCGCCGGGGTGGTGCACCGCATACTGGAGCGTGTATCGCCCCGCCTCGTCGGTGGTGCCGTACGAACCATTGCCGCGCTCGTAGGGCACAAACGCCACTGCGGCGCGGGGCAGCGGCCGGCCATCGAGCGAGACGACGCCGGTGACCTCGCCCAAGGGGGGCACTTCGCGGCGCTTGCCGGAGCAGCCCGGGGCAGACGCCGCCAGGAGCATGCCGGCGATGGCGAGCCAGCCGGCGGGACGCCGTAGCGAAAGCCGCGGCAGCCGGGCATGCAGGTTTTGCGGCAGCGGCGGAAACGACGCGGTTGGATCTCTGGTCATGAGATGCAAATCGTCGCACACATCGGGCTCTGCCGGCATTCAGATTCTGCACGGCCGGGATTCAGGGTTTGCGTACGGAAAAACTGATCATTTTTACCGCAAATCCTGAATGCGGCGGCGGTGGCTTTGACCTACCCTTTTCGCAGTGGTCTATGGGACCGCGTCGACAGCCCTGGGTGGGGTGCCCGATGCCAGGCAGAGTGAGGAACGACCGATGAACTCTCGAAGCGTGCGGAACGTTGGCCGGATCATCAGCACGGCGACCGTTGTGATGGCGGTCGCGCTGTTGGCGCAGCAGGCGCTGGCCGCCAACTACACGTGGACCAACGCCACGACAGGCACGTTCAACTGGACGACCGGCACCAACTGGTCGGGCAGCACCGTGCCCGTCAACGGTGATGCCGGCACGATCTTCATCAACAATCGTGCCGCGTCGTACACCGTCACGTTCGATCCCCTCACGTCGCAGACGTTCACGAGCAGCGCTTCCACGTATGGCCTGCAGGTGGGCGGAGGCAGCGGCAGCGGCACGGTCACGTTCAGCCTCGCCCAGGGCAACCTCACGCTTCTCAATGGCGGTGCAAGCCAACAGTCCAACGCGCTGAATGTCGCAAACGGCGGCGTGTTCAACCTGTCGGGCAGCGGCACGCTGAACACGCAGGGTTTTTATAACAGCGGGGCGTGGACCTACAACCAGTCGGGCGGCGTGGCGAACCTCACGACGAGCGGCTCGGCGAACAACCAGTTTCGCTGGGGCGGCACCGGCACGGCCACCGTGTCGGGCGGGACGCTGAATTTCAATCCATCGTCCCAGGTAGCGTTGTACATCGCCGTCGATGGCACGAGTGACAACGCCACGTTCATCATCAGCGGCGGCACCGTCAACGTTTCCAGCAACACGCCCGTGCAGATGTCGCAACGCGGCACGGGCACGCTGCGGATCACGTCGGGCGTGTACTCCGGTTCGTCGACGATCGAGGTGGGTTCGGCCGGGTTTGCCACGACCCCCGGCGTGACCTCCGCCCTGTTCGACATCCAGGGGGGCACGGTGACGAACACCGGCCGGCTCGACGTCGGGCAAAATCTGTACTTCAACACTTCCACGGCGAGGGTGACACAGTCGGGCGGTTCGTACACGCAGTCGGGTAACGTCGGCCTCGGCGTCTATAACTCCGGCTCGATGACGGTTTCCGGCGGCACGTTCGCGTTTACCGGTTCCACGTTCCAGATCGGCAGCGGCACGCTTGGCCAAACCCAGAGCGGCACCACCACTGCCGCCGCGGGCGTGGGCGTGCTTACGCTCACCGGTGGCCTGTTCACCGGCACCAATTCCGGCACCACCGCGACGATCAACGTGGGCCGCACGCAAAACGACGGCGCAAACACGGGCAACCAGATGGTCGTGAACGGCGGCACGGCGACGGTGAACACGATCAACGTCTACCGCGGCGGCACGTTCTCCGTCTCGAGCGGTTCGGCCACGATCAACAAACTGCTCCAGATCTCGGGCACGGCGGGCACGGGCGGCGGCCTCGGCCAGGTGTCGGGCGGATTTCTGTCGGTGACGAACTCGGCGACGAGCGGCGCGCTCATTATCGAGAAGAGCGGGACGTTCCAGGTGACCGGTGGCAGCGTCACGGCCAACGTGTTCAACGGCACGGCGGCGGGAGCGACGCTC
>RFUD01000248.1 GCA_009923125.1 Planctomycetia bacterium | reverse complement strand
GCATGACAGGCTGGAGCCTGTCGTACGGCAAGCGAGACGCTTGCCCCACAGGACGGCAATCGCCGTGCCGAACAGGATTGCCATGGATGGGCGCAGTGAACGTCCGGCGACATGGTACGGGGCAACCCCGAGCCGGTTCAGCAAGTCAGGCCGGAGCCCGCGCGTCACGCCAGCACGACGCGTTCATCAGCCGGGCCGGCCGCGTGCACGTCGCCGATCTTCCAGTTTTCGAAGCCCAGGTCGGCGAGCTGGTGCCCGATGCTGTCGGCGAAGTGCGGCGACACGACGAGCACCATGCCGATGCCCATGTTGAACACCCGCTCCATCTCGGCGGCGTCGATGGTGCCGAGCCGCTGCACCCACGGGAACACGCCGGGAACCGTCCATGACCCGCGCGTGAGCCGCACCTGAACGTGCGGGGGCACGATCCGGCCGAGGTTCTCCACGAGGCCGCCGCCGGTGATGTGGGCGATGCCGTGCACGACCTGTTTCACGCGGTAGTGCCGGAGCACCGCCTTCACCGGCCGGGCGTAGAGCCGGGTCGGCTCGAGCAGGAGGTCGGTGACGGTCCGGCCGCCGAGTTCCGCCACGCGGTCGCCGCCGGCGAGACCGCCCAGGTCGAACACGGCCTTCCGCACCAGGCTGTATCCGTTGGAGTGGAAGCCGCTCGAGGCGATGCCGATCGCGACGTCGCCGGGCTGGATCTGTCGTCCGTCCACGAGTCGCTTCTTCTCCACGATCCCCACACAGAAGCCGGCGAGGTCGTAATCGCCGCCGTGGTACATGTCGGGCAGGATCGCCGTCTCTCCCCCGACGAGCGCGCACTCGCACTCGGCACAGGCGTCGGCGATGCCCCGCACGATCTGTTCGAGCAGGTTCGGGTCGTCGTGCGACATCGCGACGTAGTCGAGGAAGAACAGCGGCTCGGCCCCGGTGCACAGGGCGTCGTTGACGCTCATCGCCACGAGATCGATGCCGACCGTGTGGTGGATGCCGGCGGCCACCGCCACCTTCAGCTTGGTGCCGACGCCGTCGGTGCACGACACGAGCAGCGGGTCGTCGTAGCCGCGGCTGAACAGCCCCTTGAAGTCGAGCTGGAAAAGCGCGGCGAAGCCCCCCTCGGGGCTCATCACGCGGGGGCATTGGGTCCGCCGCATGTGCGCGGGCAGCCGCGCCATCCCCTGGCGATAGAGTTCGAGATCGACGCCGGCGCTGGAATAGGTGGCTCCGCTCACGTCCCTATCTTCGCCGGACGTCCGCGGCCCGCAAGGGCATGCCCGCGGCTACGTGGGCTGCGTTGGCCCGACCGTGTCGCGGTACTCGAATTTGTACTTTCCGGGGTTCGGCACCGGATACCGGCCGTCGGGCCCCGCGACGAGCACCGACGGGCCGCCATCCACGAGCGCGTCCACGCCCGCGGTCAGGTCGTCCGGCGAGTTGAGGTATTCGTCGTAGGTGATCGGGCGGCCGGTGTGGGCGGCATAGCGGCCCATCGCGGTCACCAGGCTGGCCTCGGCCCCCCGGGTGGCCTCGTTGTAGGCGTCCCCGGCGATGATCGCGGCCACGAAGTGCTCCCATTCCCGCCGGTAGGGGTTCGGCTCGGGCTGTTGGGCCGCCCACAGCACGTGCTCCTTGTCGGTTTTTTGTCCGGTGTAGATCGTGGACTTCGCCGGCGAGTGTCCGCTGCCGGAGATCGTGAACGCGCCCTTCGATCCCTGGCCGAACACGCCGAACTTCTTGTCGCAGCCCTTCATCACGCGGCTGGAGTAGAAGAACTTCGCCCCGTCGGCGAACGTGTATTCGATCGCGTAGCTGTCGAAGTTCTGGTCGTCGATCTTCCCGCGGTAGTGCCGGCCCCCGGTGGCGTCGGCCCGTACCGGCCACGATCCCTGCATCCACGCCACCTCGTCGATGTGGTGCACGCAGTAATCGCTGAAGATGCCGCCGCTCGCCCACAGGAAGTTGTGGAACCGCTTCACCTGCCACAGCAATTCGTCCATCTCGCCACGACCGGGCGCGAGGTCGAGGTTGTGCACCGGATCGTGCTCGCGGTAGCCGTGGAACGCGATCAGCTCGCCCGCCTCGCCGTCGCGGAGCCGCCCGTGGAGTTCGCGGCGGCGGTCGCAGTGGCGGCACATCAGGCCGACGGCCACCTTCACCCCCTTCTCGTCGGCCCTGCGGGCGAGGTCGAGCATGCGGCGGGTGCTCGGGCCGTCCACGGAGATCGGCTTCTCCATGAACACGTGCACACCCTTCTCGATCGCATACGCGAACATCGGGGCCCGGAACGCGGGCGGCGTGGCGAACAGCGCGATGTCTCCCGGCCGCAGGCAGTCGAGCGCCTGCTTGTAGGCCTGAAAGCCGGTGAAGATCCGGTCGTCGGGCACGTCCACCCGCTCCTTGAACTGCTCGGCCATCGACCGCTTCACGATCTGCGCCCGATCGGCGAACACGTCCGCGAGCGCCACGACACGGGTCTCTCCCCCGGGCACGGACAGCGCATCGACCGCGGCACCGCCTCCGCGACCTCCGCATCCGACCACCGCCACGCGGATCTCGTCGCTGCCGGCCGCGTGCACCCGCGGCACCACCACGCCCGCGAGGGCGGCCGCCCCGGCGATCCGGCCGGCCGCCGAACCGAGGAATTCCCGGCGGGATTTCTGCATCGACTCGCTCGCGTGTGCCATCAGAATGCTCCACAAAGAATGCGTCGGACGACCCCGCCGCTGACCCAGCATACCGTCGCGTGTGCGGCCGTGCATCGCCGGTTCGGCCCATGCAAACCCGAACGACTGGTATGATTCCCGCATGTTTTCGCGGAAACCCCGGGCCATCGCCAAGCGGCTGCACGCCGAGCAGTCGTTGCCGCCGCTGCAGTTCACGCAGCGGCTGCCCTACGGCGCCGTGCTCCAGGATTTTGGCGCCCGCGGCCGGGGCGTGCAGTTCATCGTCTACAGCCGCTCGGCGACCGCGATGCGCGTGCTGCTGTACGACGGCGTGGACGCCCCCGAGCCGGCCGAGGTGATCGCGCTCGACCCGGCGAAGGACCGCTGGGGCGACATCTGGAGCATCTTCGTGCCGGGTATCGGGGCGGGCCAGCTGTACCACTTTCAGGCCGACGGCCCCTTCGATCCCGACCGCGGGCAGCGGTTCGACGGCTCCGCCCGGCTCATCGATCCCTACGCGCGGGCGCTGGCCGGGCGATTCCTGCCCGGTTCCGACAACGTCGTCCGCCCCCCGAAATGCGTCGTCGTCGACGATGCGTTCGACTGGCAGGGAGACCGCCATCTCCGCCGCGGCCTGGCCGACACCGTGATCTACGAGATGCACGTCAGGGGATTCACGGCCAGCCCGACGAGCGGTGTCCGGCACCCCGGCACCTACCTCGGCGTGATCGAGAAGATCCCCTATCTCAAGTCGCTCGGCGTCACCGCGGTGGAGTTGATGCCGATCCACGAGTTTCCCACGGAGTCGCCGTCGGGGGAGACGCCCCAGCGCGGCAACTACTGGGGCTACGATCCGATGGCCTTCTTCGCCCCGCACCGCGGTTACGCCGCCGGAACGGAGCCGGGCGCGCAGGTCCGTGAATTCAAGGAGATGGTGCGGGCTCTCCATGCCGCCGGCATCGAGGTCATTCTGGATGTGGTGTTCAACCACACGGCCGAGGGCAACCACCTCGGGCCGACGTTCTCGTTCAAGGGGCTGGAGAACCGCGTCTACTACATGCTCGGCGACGGCGGAAGCTACTACCGCAACTACACCGGCTGCGGCAACACGATCAACGGCAACCACCCGATCGTGCGCGAGCTGATCTTCCTCTGCCTGCGGCATTGGGTGCACAACTACCACATCGACGGCTTCCGCTTCGATCTCGCCAGCGTGCTGTCCCGCGATCGCAACGGCGACATCCTGCCGAATCCCCCGATCGTCGAGCTGATCTCGGAGGATCCGATGCTCGCCGACACCAAGATCATCGCCGAGGCCTGGGACGCCGCCGGCGCCTACCAGGTCGGCTCGTTCGCCTCGCTCCGCTGGGCCGAGTGGAACGGCCGC
>RFUD01000247.1 GCA_009923125.1 Planctomycetia bacterium | reverse complement strand
AAGGTGATCGACATCGAGCTGGCGAAGGTCCGCGAGCGGCTCTCCGAGCGCGGGCTCAAGCTCGAGCTCACCGACGAGGCCAAGAAGTTCCTCATCAAGAAGGGTTCCGACACCGACTTCGGCGCCCGCCCGCTGCGCCGGGCCCTCGAGAACTACATCGAGGATCCGGTCTCGGAGGAACTCCTCAAGGGCGAGTTCGAGGGCAAGGACACGATCCAGGTGGACTGCGCCGAGGTGGCCGGGAAGAAGCAGCTCGTCTTCAAGGGGCTGGTCACGGCCGAGCCGGTGGCCACGGCCCCGGCCGACGGCACCTCCGGCGGCTGACGCGACGCTGCAGCACGCCCGGGGTGGCGCGCCGCCGTGGCGCTCCGCCCCGCGGGAGCGGCGATTTGAACCCCCGCGATCGCCGAACTACCCTCGGCGGGGGTCGTGGGCGGTCCTGTCGATCGCCGCGCCGCCAGACCACGCTTCCCGTCCCGTTCCGGCCATGCCCCCCGCCCTGCCGATCATCGCGCGGTCCCTCCTGCGTCTGGCCATCCTCGCCCCGGTGCTCGGCGGTTGTCGCCCCGCGGGCGAGAGCGTCGCCCGCGGGTCGCCGACGACGGGAACGGCGCCCGGCCGCGTTTCCGGACAGATTCACGGCGAACTCCGCATCGTGGACAGCCTCTATCCGTTGGCGGCCTACTGTCGCCTGCTCGGCCGCCCCGCCCCGCCCCTCGACATCTCCCACTGGCTGCCTGCAGGCGATGGCGGCTGCACGCCGTTCGGGGCGTTCGCGCCGGGCAGGGTGTATGTCGTGGCCTTCTGGGCGTCGTGGTGCCCGCGGTGCCGCGAGGCCCTGCCCCTGTTGGCGGCCGCGCCGCGGCGGTTCCCCGCGGGCGCGGTCACGGTCGTCGCCGTGAGCCACGAGGAGCCGGGCGACGTGACGAAGTTTCTCACCACGACGAAGGCGACGGCACGCGACGCGGCGGACGCCGCCACAGATTGCTGCCTGGCGGCCGATCCCGACGAGTCGGTCCATCGCGACTATCTGGAGGCGGTGGACGAGACCGGCATCCCCACGGTGTTCATCGTGGGGCCGCAGGGCCTGATCGAATGGATCGGACATCCCGTGGACATGGAAGCACCACTGGCCGACGTGGTGGCGGGCCGCTGGGACCGCGAGTCCTTCGTGGCCCGGCGACGCAAGGTGGAGACGGTACGGGCGCGGATGGCGGCCATCGTCGAACGGGCTGGGGGCGCCGACGCGGCGCGGGCACTGAAGGACCTGCGGGACTTCGCCGCGGAGCGGCGGGACGACGCCGCGGACCTGAACGAGATCGGCTGGCTCGTGGTGGAGTTCGCCGAGGGCAAGCCGCTGCCGGCCGAACTCGTGATGCAGGCCGTTTCAGCCGTCATCCGCAGCCTCGCGATCGCTCCCGACGACGCCAACACGCTCGACACGCTCGCGCACCTGCAGGCGATGCAGGGCCGCCTCGACGAGGCGATCGCGACCCAGACCCGGGCGGTCGAACTCGGCGGCGGACCCACCGGAAGGTTCGCGGATTTCCTCCACGAACTCGAGTCCCGCCGGGCAACCCCCTGACGGCACCGGCTCAGTCGGCCGCCAGTCGGAAGACGCCCTGCCCCACGGGAGACGACGTCAGGGCGTACACGGCACCCTGTTCGTCCTGGCCGAAACCGAAGATCGGCAGGCCGTTCCACGGCACCGCCTTGTTCAGGATCCGTCCGTCCGGCTGCCGCCACAGCGCCCACATCCTCCCCGCGACGTGATCGCCGTACACGTAGGCCCCTTCGAGCGCGGGCACGGCCCCGCCTCGCACGACGAAGCCGCCCGTGATCGACTTGCCGACGGCGTGGTCGTACTCCCAGATCGGGTCGATCGCATCGACCGTCTGCATCCGCACGCCGAACGGCCTCGATCCCTCGCGCAGGCTCCAGCCATGGTTGCCCCCCCGCTCGACGACGTTGATCTCCTCGAACCGCTCCTGGCCCACGTCGGCGGCCCACAGGCTGCCGGTCTGGCGGTCCACCGCGATCTGCCACGGATTACGGAATCCGAACGCATAGATCTCCGGCCGCGCCGCCGAGTCACCGACGAAGGGGTTGTCGAGCGGCACCGCGTACGCCTTGTCCGGATCGCGTCGATCGACGTCGATCCGCAGGATCTTGCCGAGCCACGAGTCGAGGTTCTGCCCGCTGGCCAGCGGATCGTTGGCACCGCCGCCGTCGCCCAGGCCCACATACAGCATGCCGTCAACGCCGAAGGCGATCGATCCGCCGTTGTGGTTGGGAAGCGGCTGCTCGATGGCCAGCAGGACCTCCTCGCTCACCGGATCGGCCCGGTCGCGATCCGAGGCGAGCACGCGAAACCGCGACACCCGTTCGACCCGCTTCTCGGAACCGCGGGCGCAGTAGCAGATGAAGAACTCGCCGGTGTCACGGAAACGGGGGTGAAACGCGAGGCCGAGGAGACCTTCCTCAATCTCCTTTCTCCACGGGGCGGTGCGTTCCCGGAGATCCAGAAACAGCCTCGCCCTGCCCGCGCCCGCCGCGATCCGGGGCGAGACGACGTGGATCATGCCGGACTGATCGAGCACGAAGGTGCGGCCCGATCCGTCACCGGCGTGCGTGATCAGCAGCGGCCGCAGCGGCACCGCCGGCGTTCCATCCTCCGACTCGGGTGACCACCCCTCCCACTCGATGCCGGGAAACGCGGGCACGGGCCGCACCGGCACCGTGCCGTCGTCGCGGACCGCGAACGACTCGCCCGCCGCGGGGAGTTCGCGGATCTTGATCGAGCGGAACGCCACCTCCGCACCGTGATCCTGCAGGCAGATGTGCCCCCGCTCGGCGCGGCCGAAGTCCGGGAACTTCGCGAACTTGCTGTTGGCGACCCGTTTGTCCCAGTCGGCGTTGCCCTTCTTGAACGTGAAGTACCGCACGCCGTTGATGCACACCTGCCCCGCCTCCGGCGTCACGCTCAGGAACAGCCTGTTCCACTCGCCGGCCGGCCGCGTCGCATCCGTCTTCGCCTCGTACAGTTGGTACAGCCAGCCCGTGCGCTGGGCATCACCGCCTGCGGCGCCGTCGAGAATCTGCACCTCGGGCCCGCTCATCCACGGCTGCGGCTGCGATTCGGTCACATGGAACATCACGCCGCTGTTGCCACCCGAAGCGATCCGGAATTCCAGTTCCAATTCGAAACGATCGAACGTCTCCCGCGTCACGATGTCCCCCGCCTGCGCGGCCCGGCGCACGAGGGCCCCGTCTTCGACGACCCAGCCGGTGCCCACCGACTCCTGCCGGTACCCACGAAAGCCGTCGGTCGAACGGCCGTCGAACAGGAGTCGCCAGCCGGCACGTCGCTCGGGTTCGGTGAGCGTGTTGGGGTCCGACCCGCGCGCGGCTGCCCCCGGAAGGCACGACGTCAGCAGCAGGAGCGCCACGATTCGACGAACGCCACACGCATCCCAGGAAACCGGAATCACGAGGATCACCTCCGCGCGGAACGGGCCAAACAACCCAGTTTACCGCGATCCGACATCGGCCGCACGACCGGCTCAAGTTGCCCGCCCGGCATTCCCGAAACAACCCGCAAGGAGTGCCGCGCCCACGACGCGCGATCGCCCATGGCCACATCATCCCCCATCCCCGAGCCCCACGCCGGCGTGTCCGGCTGGTTCGCGAACCAGATCGCGAACCTCGGCGCGTTCACGATGAGCCGGATCGCCGGCATCGGAGATGTGACGATGTTCTCGCTGCAGACGCTCGCCTGGCTGTTCCTGCGCCGCCAGCGTCGCGACGTGCTGCTGCCGAACTTCTACCAGATCGGCGTGATGTCGCTGCCGGTGGTGGCCCTCACGGGCCTGTTCATCGGCATGGTGCTGGCGGTGCAGAGCTTCGCCCAGTTCAAGGCGCTGGGCCTCGAGACGCGGCTCGGGTCGGTGATCAACCTGTCGCTCGTCCGCGAGCTGGGGCCGGTGCTCGCCGCCACCATGCTCGCGGGGCGGGTCGGCAGCGCCATGGCGGCGGAACTCGGCACGATGCGGGTGACCGAGCAGATCGACGCCCTCGAG
>RFUD01000246.1 GCA_009923125.1 Planctomycetia bacterium | reverse complement strand
CAGGACGAGATCGCGGCGCTCCGCGAGCAACTCGCCAGCACGTCCGCCCAACTCGTCCAGGCCCGGGCCGCCGGGCCGGGGGCCGCGCCGGCTCCGTCGTCCGCCGCACCGCCGGGCACCATGACACCCGTGGCGATGCAGTCGGCGATGGGGACGCTGACCCTGGCCGGTGTCGAGCGGCGGGTCGATGGCGGCGTCGTACGGCTCGAGATTTCCGCCGACAAGCTGTTCGAGCCCGGTGGAGCGAATCTCCTGCCTGCCGGAACGGCCCTCCTGACGCAGGTGTCGGACGAGGTGGAACGGGTGTTTCCCGGCCACTTCCTCGGCATCGAGGGGCACACCGACACCGAGCCGTTGCAGAACGCCTCGTGGGGGTCGCAGCATCAATTGAGCGTGGCCCGCGCGTCGGCGGTCTTCGATTTTCTCACCACACGCACGTCGCTCCGACAGGGGCAGTTGTTCCTCGTGGCCCATGGGCCGAATCATCCGGTCGTGTCCAATGCCACGGCCGCGGGTCGGGCCCGCAACCGCCGCATCGAGCTCGTGATCTATCCGGAACGCTCCGGAGCCGATGCCGCTCCCGCCGGTCACCCGGCGGCGGCGGCGGCGGCGGGTGGCGGCTGACGGCGGCGCCGTTACACTCGCGTCATGGTCGGAATCGTCGATTACGGAAGCGGCAACCTGCGCAGCGTCCAGAAGGCCTGCGAGCGGCTCGGTGTCGCGGCACGGATCACGGACGACCCCGACGAAGTGGCCGGAGCGGAGCGGCTCATCCTGCCCGGGGTCGGCGCCTTCGGCGATGCGATGCGGGAACTGCGGGCCCGCGGACTCGTCGAACCGATCGTGGCGCACATCCGCGCCGATCGGCCCTTCTTCGGCATCTGCATGGGCCTGCAACTGCTCTTCGAACAGGGGCTCGAGGGCGGCCGTCACGCCGGTCTCGGGGTGCTCGCCGGCGACGTCGTCCGCTTCGAGTTGCCGGGCGGCTTCAAGGTGCCGCACATGGGCTGGAACACCGTCACGTGGACGGGGGAGCCGGGCGGGCGATCGCCGTCGCCATCCGAGTACTACTACTTCGTGCACGCCTATCATGCGCGGCCGGCGGACCCGGCCGTGATCGCCGGCACCACGGAGTACGGCGGCCCGTTCTGCTCGGCGGTGCGCCGCGGTCGGCTGTTCGCGACGCAGTTCCACCCCGAGAAAAGCCAGGCGGCGGGGCTGAGCCTGCTCGCCGCATTTTTGTCCTGAGGCGCCCTCGCGGCATGCTGGGAGAATCCCGATGATGCAGCTCTGGCCGGCGATCGACCTGCGGGGGGGACGCTGCGTGCGGCTCCTGCAGGGTGACTACGACCGCGAGACCGTGTTCGGCGAGGATCCCGTGGCGCAGGCCCGGCGGTTCGTCGCCGCGGGAGCGCGCAGGTTGCATCTCGTCGATCTCGACGGCGCCAAGTCGGGCGAGCCGGTCCAGGCGGAGTTGATCGGGCGGATCGTGCAGGCGGCGGGCACGGCCCGCCGCTACGCCGCCGCCGGCGTCGCGAGGCTCGTCGTCGGCAGCATCGCGATCGAGCGGCCGGAGTTGCTCGAGCAACTCGCCGACGCGCTGCCGCACGCGATCGTCCTCGGTCTGGATGCCCGTGACGGACGGGTCGCCATCCGGGGCTGGCAGGCGACGAGCGAGCTTCTGGCCGTCGACGTCGCCCGGCGGCACGACGCGTTGCCGCTGGCCGGCGTGGTCTATACCGACATCGCGACCGACGGCATGCTGGGCGGCCCCAACCTGCAGGCCCTCGGTGAAATGGTCCGCGCCGTGCGGCTGCCCGTCGTGGCTTCCGGGGGCATCTCGGGAGCCGCCGACCTCGAGCGCGCGGCGGCGATCGGGGCGGCCGGCTGCATCGTCGGGCGGGCCTTGTATGACGGTGGGCTGACCATCGAAGCCGCTGCGCGGGCGTGCGGCGAAGGCGGCCCCTGATCACTCTCATCGCCCTGATCAGATGATCGGCGGAGGTGGGCGGGGCCGGGGACCGGGTTGTGCCAGCCCAGTCCGCCGAGAGCCCCGAGGCTCCCGGCCCCGTGGCCTGTTTCGGGAAAATCGGCAGGATCACTCAATTTTCCCCCGGCCGTGGGCCGACCGTACGGGTGTCGATTTCGGGGGGCAACGGTCGGGCCGCGGCTCCGCGATTGTTGCCGGCGCCGCGGCCCGATTCTACGATCCACGTTCATGGCCACAGACGTCCGTCTCAAGGAACAGTTGCCCGAGCTCACGCGCCGGATCGTGGACACCTATCAGGCCACGCCCACGATCCAATACCTCGGCCACTGCCCGCTGCCCAACTACGAGTCGATCATCTCGGCCTGCGAGGACCTCAAGGAGATCCTCTATCCGGGCTATCGCCGGCGGGAGAACCTGCATCTCGGCAACGTGACCTACCACGTGGGCGATCTCGTGGATGGCCTGCACGACAAACTGACGACGCAGATCGGCCGCGCCCTGCGACACAGCCTCGCGGCCCAGCATGCCGCGGTCGAACAGGGTGTCGAGGCGCCCGTGGTGCCCGACGCCGTGCAGCACTGCTCCGATGAGGCCGACTTCGATGCCCTCGGCCAGGCCAAGGCGATCGAGTTCCTGGAGAGGATTCCGGCGCTGCGGGGCGTGCTCGCCACCGACGTCCAGGCCGCCTACGACGGCGACCCGGCCGTCCGCACGCTGGACGAGGTCATCTTCTGCTATCCGGGCCTCGAGGCCGTCACGATCCACCGCCTCGCCCACCTGCTGCATTCGCTCGAGGTGCCGCTCATTCCGCGGATGATGGCGGAGTGGGCCCATGCCCGCACCGGCATCGACATCCATCCCGGCGCCACGATCGGCGACCACTTCTTCATCGACCACGGCACGGGCGTGGTGATCGGCGAGACGTGCGAGATCGGCAGCCGCGTGAAGCTCTACCAGGGCGTCACGCTCGGAGCCCTCTCGTTCCAGACCGACGCCGACGGCAACCTCGTCCGGGGCACGAAGCGGCACCCGACGATCGAGGACCGCGTCGTGATCTACGCCAACGCGACCGTCCTCGGCGGCGCGACCCGGATCGGCCACGACTCGGTCATCGGCTCCAACGTCTGGCTCACCCGCTCGATCGACCCGCACACGACGGTCGTCCTCGAGCGGCCGAAGCTCCGCATGCGCGGCGAGGCGCCCGCGCCGGAAGCGGACTACCAGATCTGACGCTTTCTCCTCAGCAAGTGCGCGCCGGATCGGTGCTGCCCGTGCCCTCTCGTCGGACGTTCGCTCCGGGCCTCCAGCCCTCCGTTCACTGCATGTCCGCTTCGCTTCGGCATCCATGCCTGCGCTCGCTTCCATAGCCCGCTCGAGGGCAGCGGCCAGCCCCGATCCTCCCCTTTCCAGTTGAGGAGGCTTCGGGCTCTCCGTGTCCCGGTCGCCGGCGTACGCAGACACGCGGAGCCAGGATGGCGAAGCGCTGTCGGAGTCGAGTGAGCAGAGGGCAGGATGCCCGGAGCGAACGTCCGGCGACGGGACACGGGGAGCCTGAAGCCGGTACGCCCCGAGGGGTGATTACCGGGGTCCGTTGCTCACCGGCCGCCCGTCGATCACCACGCCCGTGCAGTGGGTCGTGTACTCGAACGGATCGCCGTCGTAGATCGCCACGTCGCCGTCTTTGCCGACTTCGAGCGATCCGACGCGGTCGGCCACTCCGATGATCCGCGCCGCGTCGATCGTGATCGCGGCGAGGGCCTGCTCGAACGACAGGCCGTGGGCGGCGGCGAGACCAGCCTCGAAGAGCACGACCCGCGTCTTCGGCACGTACGACTCGTAGCCGCTCTGCAGCGCGATCGGGATGCCCGCCTTCCGCAGCGTGGCCGCCGTCTCGAAGCTCAGGTTTTCCGTCTCGCCCCCGCCGCCGGAACGCCGCATGGTGGGGTGGACCACGACGGGCACCCCGGCGGCCTTGATCCGATCGACGAGCAGATAGGCCTCCGCGGCCGAATCGAGCACGATCCGGACGTTGAACTCTTCGGCGATCCGCAGGGCCGAAGCGATGTCGGCCGCCCGGTCGGCGGTGACGA
>RFUD01000245.1 GCA_009923125.1 Planctomycetia bacterium | reverse complement strand
CCGCAGCAGCCTGCGCACCTGTCGAGGGTGGCGGACAGCGGAGGCCGCATTGTGCGGTGAACCGGCCGCGGCGGCAATTCTGGCCAGGGCTCTGGCCACTGCTCCGGCGACGGTTTGCCCGTTGTCTCGGCGGCCGATCGGCCCGCGCTGGACTTCCCGGCCGAGACCCGCTAGTTTCTAGGGCTTCGCTCGAGGCTCATGTCCCCAGGAACCCCATGGTCAAACTCACGGTCAGAGAACGCGAAAGCATCCAGGAGGCGGTTCGCCGGTTCCGCAAACTGGTCGAACGCAGCGGCATCAAGAAGGAGATGCGCCGGCGGGAGTTCTTCGAGAAGCCGAGCGAAACCCGTCGTCGGGCCCGCCTCCGTGCCGAGCGACGCACGAAGCGGAATCGCCTGCTCGGCGTCTGACGCGGCTCGGGCATTGCGCCCGGGCCCAGCCGGGTCCTAGAAGTTGTGCGTCAGCCTGAAAAACGCACCGTCGTAGGTCAGGCTCGAGTTTGTGAGCGGGACGAGGTCGGGGAGGGTCGTCGATGAGGGCGTGGTGCTGATCCGTTCGGCGTAGCCCACCTGGCCCCAGTACATCAACATCCACCCCGCCGACAGAGACGTCCGTTCCGCGATCTGCCAGGTCGCGCCCAGGCTCAGGTCGAGGTTCGGCACCACGAGCGGACCGCCATCCCGCTGCGTCTGCAGGTTCGACGATATATCGCCGTCGCGAAGCCGCGTGTCTTCGTTGCTCACCGTGCCGACCAGCAACGAACCGCCACCCGCCGCGAATACGCTCCAGCGACCGCGGGCACCGAGGTACCGACGCCCCTGGATGGCCAGCCGAGGACCGACACCCTGGAAGGTGCGGGACGTGTTCACGAAGAAATTGTCAGCCTGTCCAAGGGCCTGGCGGTCGTTGTACACGTGCGTCGTGACGCTCGAGTCGGCGATGCGCAGGCCGACGGCCGCCGCCGAGTCCCAACGCGATCCGCCCGCGGCCGGACCACAGGCCGAAGGATTCAGCCGTCCCGCCAGTTCGAGGTCGTACACGTTCAGGTTGACGCCGGAGGTCGAGCGGATCGACTGCCCGGCGACCACGGCGCTGGTGTTGAACGGACCCACGAACCCCGTGCCATTGCCCCCCTGCCAGTTCCCGGAGGAGGTGCCGGAGACCGCGGCGCTGCCGAAAATGCCGAGGTAGCTGAACCGGGCCATCCAGTCGTCGTCGAGGCGGTAGCCGATGAACCCCCGCACGCCGCTCGAGTAGCCGAAGTCGAAATTCAGGGCCGTCTGGGCGGCTTGTGGACCGGCCGAGGTCGTGGTTTGGTAAAGCGCCGTCGCATTGCTGAACGTCGGTCGAAGCAAAACGTATTCGGCCCCGACCGTCAACCGATCCCGCCACGTGAACCAGGGCCGACACCGCTGCGGACACGCACCTTGGGTCGTGCCGTGATCCGGTTCGTCGCAGCACACGGCGACGGCCTCGAACACCTCTTCGCCGTCCGAGAGCACATGGGCCGCGTCGAAATCCTCGGCCGGGAAGGCGGGGAGCTGGGCCAGTGAGTCTTGGACCTGCTGCGGCGCCGCCAGCCGGTCATCGGCGGTCTCCGCGGCCGCGCCGGCACCGAGCGACATCACGAGCACGACGGCGCACGCGACCGCCACCAGGCACGCGTTGCGGCACGACCGGCGACCGTCCCACGGTCGAGGCTCGCGAACGAGCACGGGAGCGGCGGATGGAACAACACCCTTCATGTCGGTGCAGATCGACCCGCGACGGCCGTCAGAACCAGAAAAACCGTCAGGCCTTGCCCAGACTGCCGGCCCGGGCCCGCCGGGCGATTCCCCACAGCCCCAGCGCCACCCCGGCCATGCCGGCCATCGCCAGCGACCCGGGCTCGGGCACGGGCTGGATCGTGGCCACCGTCACGATGCCATACGCGTTCGTGGGCCCGCCGAAGCTGACCCGCGGCGTCTCGATCGGATTCGCCAGGTCGTACAGCGGGGCCGGCTCGTAGGTCGGTCCGACCGGGTCGCCGTTGGCGTCGAACAGCACCCGCTGCGCCGAGACCGTCTGCTGGACCGAGAGCGTGACGATCCCGTACTGGGATTTCGTGGTGCTGAACCCGCTGAGCGGCTGAAACAGGTTTTGGTTCAGGACGTATCCGTCGGTGTCCTGGCTCGTGAACAGCCGCATGCTGGCGCTCTTCCCGGGCAGGATGGGATCGATGAAGTCGAGCATCGCGTGGTTCGGGCTGTTGACCGTGTCCCACGTCCACCGCGCCTCGCCGGGCGTCTCGATCCACTCGACGTCGCTGATCCTGGCGGCCGAATTCGACAGATTGAGCTGGGCCGCCACGATCCGGCTGTTGTTCGAAAGGTTGGTGATCCGCAGGTACGGCTGGGAGTTGATCACCTGCCGGTCGAAGAAATTCTGCTGGTTGTCGAGCGACTGGACCATGGGGTCGTCGCGGTTGTCCATCCACACCAGGTTCGTGGCGATCTCGAGTCGGAAGGACTGTGCCGTGATCGTGTCGGCGTCAGCCCGGGAGCCGCACGCACCGGCCGCGATCGCGGTCAGGAGCAGGGCGGCACGGCCGATCGGAAGGCGAAGCAGACCGCGGCAGGCGTCGATGAAGCCGCGAAGCGACAGAGCGGTGGTGGACATGGCCGAAGTGGGGCATGGCTTGCAAGCTCCTCGAGGCAGCGGTCGCGCGAAACACGTCAGGCAAAAACCTGACGGTACGGGCACGCGCGGGCGAAGAGAGCGAAAAAGAAAAAGGCTGTCCGGAGAACTCGGCTCAACTTCGACCACGCACCCGTGAAACGGGTCGAGCGCGGTCTGAGGAACTCACGAGCGGACTGCCTATAACGAGGACGTCTTGGGAACCTCTCCCAACGACTTTCGGATAGTAATCAGCACCCCCGCCGGCAGTCAAGAAATCGGCAAAAAAATTTTCGGGCCACGACCAGGATCGCGACAAACTGGCCCAAAACCGCCCGAAAAAGGCCCCGCAGTCTCGAGGTTTCGGCCAGTCCACGGGAAGGTCTTCGAGGGGATTCAAGGGGACATTGGCCCCTGCCGGCCCCAGTCGAGCGCCACATCGAGCCACGGCGCATCGTGCGTCGGCCAGCCGCTGCTGACCCGGTCCACCCCCGTCTCTGCCACCGCCCGCACCGTTGCCGGCCGGATCCCGCCGGATGCCTCGAGGATCACCTGGCGTCGCCGGCCCGCCTCACCGAGCCCGTGCCCGTCGCGGATGGCCACGCCGCGGGCCAGATCAGCCAGGGACATGTTGTCGAGCAGCACGATGTCGGGCGCGGCCGGCAACACCGCCGCCAACTGGTCGAGCGAGTCCACCTCGACCTCGACGAGCGTCGCCGCCGCCCGGTCGGCCGGGAACGCCTGCCGCACGAACGCCCGGGCCCGACGCACCGCCTCCGCCGGCCCGTGGCCCGCGGCCGCCAGCGCGGCCAGATGATTGTCCTTGATCAGGATCGCGTCATAGAGGCCGGCCCGATGATTCCACCCTCCGCCCAGCCGGGTCGCCAACTTGTCGAGCAGCCGCCAGCCCGGAACGGTCTTGCGGGTGTCGTAGACCCGGCAGCCGGTCCCTTCCACCGCATCGACCAGTTGCCGGGTCGCGGTCGCGACGCCCGACATCCGGCCGACCATGTTGAGGAGCACGCGTTCCACGGCCAGGATGCTGCGGGTGGCGCCGGAGAGCGTGGCGACGACCGTGCCATCGGCGACGACCGCCCCGTCGGCCACCCGCGGCCGCCACTCGAGCCGGTCGTCCGCCACGCCCGACACGATCGCCCCGGCGGCCAGCCCCGCGATCACGCCCGGCCGCCGACAGACGACGTCGAGCATGGCGACGGCCGCGGGATCCACCGTGGCCACGCTCGTCCAATCGCACTCGTGCCCCAGGTCCTCGGCGAGCCACTCCCGCGCCCGGGACGCGACGTGGTCCGCGAGATGGTCGTTCCACTCGGCCTGCCCGAATTCGGGGGTGATGTCGGCGGCGGGAGGTCGGGTGGCCATGGCGGCGGTACACCATGGCCACCCCTCCGTAGTTTCCGTTCGTGCCAGTGAGATCACGGAAATCGCTGAAGGTG
>RFUD01000244.1 GCA_009923125.1 Planctomycetia bacterium | reverse complement strand
CCTATGTCCGCGTGCTTGCCCGCCGCGTCGCGGGCGGGCCGGGCGCGGCAGCAGTTGGCTCCGCGGGGCCGATCGTGCTGGTAGAGTAGGGCCAGGAGGCCTCGATGATCTGCCTGAACGTGCTGCTCACCGCCAAGGACCCGGCCGACGTGCCGAAGATTCGCGACCTGCTCGCCGAGGCGATGCGAAAAAGCCGCGCCGAGCCCGGCTGCCTGAGGTTCGACGTCTACCACTCGTCGGCCGAGCCGCGGCGATTCACGCTCGTCGAGCACTGGGCGTCGCAGGAGGCGCTCGATGCCCACCGCCTCGCCGAGGCATACACGCAGGTCTACAAGCCACACGTCATGCCGCTCGTGGATCGCGAGGGGCATCCGAGCACGCTTCTCGAGTGATCGCAGTCGCGCATGATCCTGCTCATCGACAACTACGACTCTTTCACCTGGAACCTCGTGCAGCGGATCGGGGAGATCGCGCCCGAGGTGCCGCTGGAGGTGCATCGCAACGACCGCGTCACGGGTGATGAGATCGCCGCGAAGGCCCCGACCCACCTGGTGATTTCGCCGGGCCCCTGCACGCCGAACGAGGCGGGCGTCTCCTGCGACGCGGTGCGCCGGTTCGCGGGGCGGATGCCGATCTTGGGAGTGTGCCTCGGCCACCAGTCGATCGGGCAGGTGTTCGGCGGCGCGATCGTGCGGGCGAAGCAGCTCATGCACGGCAAGGTGGACCGCATCGAGCATGCGGGAACGGGGCTGTTCGCGGGGCTCGAGAGCCCCATCGAGGCCACCCGCTACCACAGCCTGGTGATCGACCCACCGACGCTGCCCCGCGACTTCGAGGTCGATGCCTGGTCCTGGGCCCCGGACGGCTCGCGCGAGATCATGGCGATCCGCCACCGGACGCTGCCGGTCTTCGGCGTGCAGTTCCACCCCGAGAGTTTTCTCACGCCGGCGGGTTACGACCTGCTGCGGGCGTTCCTCGCGGTGCGGCTGGCATGATCGACCTCGTCGATGCGATCGCACTCGTCGAGGCGAACGCCACCCCACTGCCGCCGCGAAGGCAGCGGCTGCTCGACGCCTGCGGCCAGGCCCTGGCGGAGCCCGTCGTTTCCGACGTCGATTCACCCCCGTGGGACCGGGCGATGATGGACGGGTTCGCGGTGCGCGGCGACGACGTGGCCGCCGCGGGCGGGGCGGCCGTCGAGCTCGACGTGGTCGTGGATCTCGCCGCGGGAGACGTCACGTCGCTCGTGATCCGCCCCGGCTGCTGCGCCCGCATCATGACGGGGGCGCCGATCCCGGCCGGCGCCGAGGCGGTCGTTCCGGTGGAGTGTGCTCTCGACGATCCGCGGGCCGCCCATGCCGGAAGCCGCGTCAGGGTGCAGGATCGCACATTCCGGACCGGGCAGCACATCGCCCGGCAGGGAACCGCGTTCCACGCCGGCCAGGCGGTGCTGCCCGCGGGCAGCGTGCTCGGGGCCGCCGAGATCGGTCTCGCCGCGGAGGCCGGGGCGACCCACGTCGTCGCCGCCACCCGGCCGCGGGTCGCGATTCTCTCGACGGGCAGCGAGCTGGTGTCGCCGGAGGCGGTGCCCGCCTTCGGCCAGACGCGGAATTCGAACGGCCCGATGCTCGCGGCCGCCGTGACGTTGCTCGCCGCCGAGCCGATCCCGCTCGGCGTCGCGGCCGACCGGCCCGAGTCGATCCGCGCGGCGGTCGCCCAGGGACTCGCCGCCGACGTGCTGCTGCTCTCCGGCGGCGTCTCCGCGGGCGACCTCGACCTTGTTCCCGAGATCCTCGGACGATGCGGGGTGGAGAAGATCTTTCACAAGGTGCGGCACAAGCCGGGCAAGCCGGTGTGGTTCGGCGTCTTGCGTCGCGAGGCTGCCGCCCCGACGCTCGTCTTCGGCCTGCCGGGGAACCCCGCCAGCAGCCTCGTGTGCTTCGACCTCTTCGTGCGGCCGGCGCTCATGATCCTCACCGGTCAGCCGCGCGCGTCGTGGCACCTGCCTCGTTCGCACGCCCGGCTCACGGCGCCCGCGCGATCCGCCTCCGACAGACCGGTGTATCTCCCGTGCCGGCTTGCGGGTCCGGCGGACGCCCTCGCCGCGACGCCGCTGCCGTGGACCGGTTCATCCGACCTCCGCGGCTTCGCAGGCGCGAACGGCTATATCGCCCTCCCCGTCGGTGGCAGGATCCACGACGCGGGCACCGACGTCGAAGTCGTGCTGCGGGCGTTTCGCTGACGCGATGCATGGCAAGCGGGACGCTTGCCCCACTTCATGAGCGATGGAAGTGGACGTGCTGCCAGCGGCCGGCGAGCTTCTGCCACAGCCGCGTCTCTTGCGACGACACGGTCACGGGCTTGCCGTCCGCATCGAGCTTCTGCACGAGACGCACATACGCCACGAGCGCCGCGCCATCGGCCAGGATCCGCACCCGTGGAGCCACCATCGTCGTCGTCAGATGCTTCGGCGGCTGGGGCTTGCCACCGCCGAGCTTGAAGTAGAACTCGTGAAACGCGAGCCCCGGCACGAGATGGCCTTCGGCTTCGGCTTCGAAGCAGGTGATGTCGTCGGCGACGAGGCTGCGGTAGGCGTCCCAGTCGCCCGCCGCGATGGCGTCGAGCAACTGCTGGTTGAGCGTCAGAAGCTCGTTGACGACCGGATCGGTGGATGGGGCGAGGACAGGCGTGGGCATGCGCGACCGGGGGGTTATGGGGTGACGAGACCGAGGGACACGAGTTTGTCGAGGCATTCGTCGCGCTCGCGGCAGCGCTCGAGGCCGGTCCAGGAAGGATCTTGGGCCGCCAGGAAGTCGGCGCGCGACGCCGGCATTCCCTTGCCGCCGCTCTGGGCGACGAGCCGGCCGATCACGCCCCGATCGAGCTTCGTCAGCCGCAGCGCCTCGACGCGATAGTCGAGGAACGCCTCCCAGACGAGCGGGAACAGCGGTTTCACGATCTCGTGGCCGATGGTCTCGGAATAGCGGCGGATTTCGAGCTGGGCATGGGAGTCCATCCGCAGCGCGAGGAAGTGGAGCAGGTTGTGGAGGTCGATCTTCCAGTAGGCCTCCGTGTAGGTGGAGAGGGGCAGGTCCTTGCGAGCCTGTTCCCGGGCGATGCCCGCTTCGAGCCGCTCCTCATAGACCTTGCGGGCGAGCTCCTGCAGATGTGTTTCAGACGCCGTCATCTTCGTGCCCGCCGCCGCCTCGAGCAGGCCGGCCGAGCCCTGTCGATTGCTCGTGGCCTGCGTGCGCCACTCGCCGTCGGCGGTCGTCTGCATCGAGTCGATCGCCAGCGAGTAGCGGGTGGAGTATTCGTTGACGCTCGCCGTGCGGTGGCGGATCCACTGCCGCCAGCAGTCCATCGGCACCCGGACCACGAACTTGAGCTCCGCCATCTCGAAGGGCGTGGTGTGGGCGTGCCGCATGAGATAGCGGATCAGCTGCCGATCATCGCTCACCTTGCGGGTCCCTTCGCCGTAGCTGACGCGGGCCGCCTGCACGACGGAGCCGTCGTCGCCCATGCAATCGACGAGGGCCACGAAGCCGTCGTCGAGCACCGGAAACTTCCGCCAGCGGAGCGACTCGAGGATCGCGGCGTGGTCGGCTGCAGGCGTCGCGGAGTCACTCATCGCACGTGGTTCCCGGAGAGCGGAAACGCACAGGATGGGGCACGACCAACCGGCGGTCAATCCTTCGCCAAAAGCTCCTGCAGAAGCGTGGCGAGTTGGCGGGCATCATCGGAGCCGACCACGCGGGCGATCCGCGTCTTCGGCACGCCGAGCTTGGCGAGCGACTTCTCGATCGTCTCCCAGAGTTTCGCCCGCTTCTTGCCCTCGGCGAGATAGAGATCCGTCACCTGTTCCCCGAGCCGCTGAAGGAGGGCGGTATCGAGATTCTCGTAGTAGTTTTTGACGATCGACTGCTGGTATTTCGTCAGTTCCGCCATCTGCCCCGCTCCCGCTCCAGTGGAAGGCCGTCCCGGCGCTGGCTACAGTATCGGACACCCGTCCCCGTTCCATCGAGAGAAACCGATGCCCACCATCACTTTCACGAACGAAAAGAAGGAAATCCAGGTGCCCGAGGGGGCCAACCTGCGGAAGGAAGCCCT
>RFUD01000243.1 GCA_009923125.1 Planctomycetia bacterium | reverse complement strand
GCGCAGTGCACCGACAGCGCCGCCGCCACCGACTGGCGCGAGCGACTGGCCGCGACGCTGCCCCCCGATCTCGAGAATCTCGTCGGGATGCTCGACGAGACCCGTCATCTCACGCTGTTCGGATCGCCGGCGTACCTCCTGCACGATGGTCGGCCGGTGTTCGCGGGGCCTCTGGCGAAGCTGGTCGAGCCGCTGGCGGCGGTGCTCGGATCGGATGCCGCGGCGGCGGCGTTGTCGGTGCACTGCGCCGGCACGTTCTACGCGGAGATCGACCTCGTCGCCGCGGCGGCGAAATCGGCCCGCCAGGAGGCCGCCGGCCTCGCCGCACGGCTGGCGACGCTCGCCGACACCGTCGAGGAGTATTGCAACGCCCTCGATCCGCACCCCTACGGCCGCAAGCTCGTGATGCGGCTGCCGCGGATGCTCGGCCTCATCGCCGCCAACCTCCGCGCCGGGGCGGAGGGCAGGGGCGTGGTCGTGAACTGTCATCTGCCCGAGCACGCCGGCCACAACCTCGCGCTCGCGGCGGAGTTGGCCATCGAGCAGACGCCGGGCACGCAGCCGCTGCTCGCCACGGCGGCGCCCGCCGCCCAGCAGTCGGCCGCCGACCGCCTGGCGAAGAAGATCTCGCTCACGTTCGCCCGCGACACGCTCGAAAAGTCGATCCAGATGATCGCGGAGGAGATCGGTGTGCCGATGGAGATCCTCGGCAAGGATCTCGAACTCGAGGGCATCACCAAGAACCAGTCATTCGGTCTCGACGAGCAGGATCAGCCTGCCGAGGCGATCCTGCGGACGATCCTTGCCAGGAGCAATCCCGACGGCAAACTGGTGTACGTGATCCGGAAGCAGGCCGGTGCGGAATCGGTCGAGATCACGACCCGGGCCGCGGCGGCGAAGCGTGGCGACGACCTGCCGGCGGCGTTCGCCGGCGCGGCGGCGAAGCCGGGCGACGACAAGGCGACGGAACGATGATCATCGTGATGCAGGCCGGTGCGGCGCCGCAGGACCTCGACCGCGTGGTGTCGCGCGTGGAGCAACTCAGGCTCCGGCCGCACGTGATCGTGGGGACGGAGCGGACGGTCGTGGCCGTCGTCGGCGACGAGCGCGACGCCACCGGTGCCGGCTTCGAGACGCTGCCGGGCGTGGCCTCGGTGCTGCCGATCCTCGCGCCCTACAAGGTGGCCAGCCGCGAGGTGCAGGCCGAGACGACGCGCGTGAAGGCAGGACCGCTCGAGGTGGGCGGCAGCCGGATCGGCGTGATTGCCGGGCCGTGCTCCGTGGAGAGCGCCGAGCAGATCGTGGGCACGGCGCGGGCGGTGAAGGCCGCGGGGGCGACGGGGCTGCGCGGCGGGGCGTTCAAGCCGCGGACGAGCCCCTACAGCTTCCAGGGCATGAAGGAAAAGGGCCTCGAACTGCTCGCCGAGGCCCGCGAGGCGACGGGCCTCGCCGTGGTGACGGAGGTGGTGGCCCCCGAGGACGTGCCGCTCGTCGCCCGCTACGCCGACGTGCTCCAGGTGGGGGCCCGCAACATGCAGAACTACCGGCTGCTCGAGGCGGTGGGCCGCACGCAGACGCCCGTGCTCCTGAAGCGCGGGCCGGCGGCCACCGTGGAGGAGCTGCTGCTCGCGGCGGAATACATCCTCGACGCGGGCAACCTGCAGGTCATGCTCTGCGAGCGTGGCATCCGCACGTTCGAGACGCACACGCGGTTCACCCTGCCGCTGGCGACCGTGCCCTGGCTCCACGCCCGCACGCACCTGCCCGTGGTCGTCGATCCGAGCCACGGCACCGGCCACGCGAACCTGGTCGAGAGCATGGCCGCCGCGAGCGTGGCGGCGGGGGCCGACGGCCTGATCATCGAGGTGCATCCCGATCCCAAGTGCGCGTCGAGCGACGGCGCCCAGACGCTCGACTTCGCCGCCTTCGGGCGGATGATGGATGTCTGCCGTCGCGTGGCCGAGGCGGTCGGCCGCTCGCTCGGCTGAACCACCCGCGCCGGGCGCGTCACATGGCCTTCTCCCCGCTGCCTCTGGCCTATTGCACGAACGTGCATCCGTGCCGCGCCGTGGCGGACGTGCCCGCGATGCTCGATCGCCATGCGGTCGAGGTGCGCGAGCGGTGCGGGTTCGGACTGTCCATGGGCCTGTGGCTCCCCGCGGCGGCCATGGCCGCGCCGGACGCCGCCGAGGTCGTGGGGCGGGCGCTTGTGAGCCGCGGGCTCTCCTGCCACACGCTCAACGCCTTTCCGTTCGGCGACTTCCACGGCACGCGCGTGAAGGAGCAGGTCTACCTTCCCGACTGGTCCGACCGTCGGCGGCTCGACTACACGCTCGCCTGCGCCCGCCTGCTGGCCGCGATCCTGCCGCCGGACTGCGAGGGGAGCATCTCGACGCTGCCGCTGGGGTTCAAGGGATTCGACCACGGGCCCGGGTTCATGGCGGCGTGTGCCGACGCCCTGCTCACGTGCACCCGCGAACTCGCCGCACTCGAAGCCTCGACCGGCCGCACGATCCGGCTGGCCCTCGAGCCCGAGCCCTGCTGCATCCTCGAGACGACGGCCGAGACGGTCGCCTTCTTCACCGCGCTCTTCGCCCGGGCGGCGGATGCCGGTCTCGAGCGGGAAGCCCGCCGCCACCTCGGCGTGTGCTACGACGTCTGCCACCAGGCGGTGGAATTCGAGGATGCCGCGACTGCCATCGCCGCGCTCGCCGCCGCGGGCGTACGGATCAACAAGGTGCAGATCAGCTGCGCGATCGAGGCCACCGACCCGACGGATCCTGCTCAGCGCGACGCGCTGCTCGCGTACGTCGAGCCCCGCTATCTCCACCAGACATTCGCCCGCACCGCCGACGGCTCGCTCCATCACGCCGTCGATCTCACGCCTGACCTGATCGCCGACCCCGCGTGGCACGTCCGCGCCCCGTGGCGGATCCACTATCACGTACCGGTCGACGCCGAACGGATCGGGCCCCTGCGCACGACGCGCGGCGACCTCGAGCGGGCGCTGGCAGCGATCGGAACACTCGACTACGCCCCGCACTTCGAAGTCGAGACCTACACCTGGCCCGTCCTTCCGGGCGCCGATCCAGTCGATCTCGCGAGTGGCATCGCCCGCGAAATGACCGCCACCCGGGCGCTGATCCGAAACATCCCCTAACCGTTCGCCGGCCAAACTCGCCCAATCCGGCTCGGGGTTACCCCGTACCGTCTCGCCGGACTACTTCACGGGCAGGCTCGGCATCGTGCCGACCTGCCCTTGGCCGACCTCCGTCGGCTGGCACGTACCCGGCCCTCCGGGCCTGATCTCGTTTCCCAATTGAGGAGGCTTCGGGCTCCCCGTGTCCCGGTCGCCGGCGTACGCAGACAAGCGAAGGCATGGATGCCGAAGCGCCGTCGGAGTCGAGTGAGCGGAGGCCCGGAGGGCCGTAGTGAACGTCCGGCGACGGGATATGGGGAGTCCAAAGCCGGCGCGGAAGAGTTGATGCATGACAGGCCGAAGCCTGTCCCACGCCAGGGCCGGAGGCCCGGGTTACCACCAGCCGACGGATGTCGGCCAAGGGAATTTTGGCAGGATGCCAAGAATTTCCGTGAAGTCAGTCGAGGACGATGAGCGCGATCGTGGTGTAGAGCACGATGCCCACGACGTCCACGATCGCCGACACGAAGGGGTTGCTCATCAGGGCCGGGTCGAGGCCGATCGAGCGGAAGAGCAGGGGGAGGACCGAGCCCACGAGGGAGCCGAGCATCACCACGCCGAGCACGGTGAGCGGGATCACGAGCGCCTGCAGCGGCGTCGGCGCGTAGACGAGCGCGAGGAGGTAGCCCGGCACGGCGAGGAGCGCGCCGAGGAGCAGGCCGAGCACGACTTCGCGCTTGAGGATGCGCGGCCAGTCGGAGAGTTTGCAATCGCCGGAGGAGAGGGCGGTGATGACGAGCGTGGCCGACTGGTTGCCCGAGTTGCCGCCGCTGGCGATGACGAGCGGGATGAAGGCGATCAGCCAGGGGTGGGTGAGCGGGGAGCGGGCCATCACCATCGCGGTGACCGCAGCGGTCGCGAACAGGATCGTGAGCCACACGCCACGCTTCCAGGTCATGGTGACCAGCGCC
>RFUD01000242.1 GCA_009923125.1 Planctomycetia bacterium | reverse complement strand
TGCCGATGAACGCCCAGGGGGGCTGGCTGCAGTGGATCGTCTTCCTCGCCCTGTTCGCCGGCTTCGCCATCAAGGTGCCCGTCGTGCCCTTCCACACGTGGCTGCCGCTGGCCCACGTCGAGGCGCCGACCGGCGGCAGCGTCGATCTCGCCGGCATCCTGCTCAAGCTCGGCATCTACGGGTTCCTGCGGTTCTCGCTGCCGATGCTGCCCGATGCGGCGGCGGCGGCGGCGCCCTGGATCTTCGGGCTCGGCGTGGCGGGCATCCTCTACGGAGCGCTCGTGGCCCTGGTGCAGACCGACCTCAAGCGGTTGATCGCCTACTCGTCGGTGAGCCACATGGGCTACTGCGTGATGGGCCTGTTCGCACTCGAGCCCGTGGCGGTCGAAGGGGCGACGCTGCAACTGGTCAACCACGGGCTCTCGTCGGCCGGCCTGTTCGCGCTCGTGGGCATGATCTACGAGCGGTACCACACGCGCAACATCGCCAGCCTCGGTGGGATCGCCAGCCGCGCTCCCTGGCTGGCGGCGCTGTTCATGCTGTTCACGTTCTCCAGCATCGGGCTCCCGGGCCTCAACGGGTTCGTGGGCGAGTTCATGATCCTCGCGGGGGCGTTCCAGCGGGCCTGGGCGGGTGTGTCGGCCGCCTGGCGGCCCGCCTACCTCACCATGGCGCTGCTCGCCGTGGCGGGTGTCGTCCTGGGCGCGTGGTACATGCTGTGGGCCGTCGAGCGGGTGCTGTTCGGGCCGAGCCGTGAGCCGCCCCGCGGCGACGGCGGCCATGACCACGCCCATGCCGCGCACGCCCACGGCGGCCACTCCCACGACCACGGTTCGTCCGCGGCGTCCGGCGACGATCTGGCATGGCACGAACTCGCCGCCCTCGCGCCGCTCGCCGTCTTCGTGCTCTGGATCGGCCTCGCGCCCGCCATGTTCCTCGCGCCCACCGCAGGTGCGGTCCGCGGCATCATGCGACCGAGCGCCGCGGCGTTCGCCGCCCGGATGAGCGAGGCCTCTGGCCCCGCGCCGGCCGACGTGGTCGCCCTCCCGTGATCCCCTGCCAGCCATCACCAGCGTGACCAGCATGACCAGCATGATCAGCCTCACCTCCATGCCCTGCCCTCCGCCGGCGATCACCCTGTTCGCCACCCTCACGGCGCCCGAGACGTTCCTCCTCGTCCGCCCCGAGGCGGCGCTCGTGATCGGGGCGATCGTGGCGTTCCTGGCCGGTGCCTTCGCGGGCGTGCGCCACGGCTGGTCGATCGCGGTCGCGACGATCCTGGCGGCGATGGCTCTGGCCTGGAGCCAGCCCGGTGCCGGGATGCTCGCCGGGGATCCCTCCGGGCTCGGTTCGATGGTCTCGGGCCCCGTGGCGATCGACGCGTTCTCAAGCTACATCCGCTGGACGGTGCTCGGTCTCGGGTTGGTGCTCGGCTTGGTGCAGGCCGGAGACCTGTTTCCGGCGGCCGTCAGTCGCGGCGCGGCGGTGTGGCGCGGAGGCACCTGCGAAGAGGCGGGCACGTACCTCCTCCTGCTGGCCGGGCTCTCGCTCGTCGGGATCGCCGACGACCTCGTGCTGTTGTTCGCGGGCCTCGAACTGGTTTCGATCCCGACCTACATCCTGCTGGCCCTCAAGCGCACCGATGCCCACGGCCAGGAAGCCAGCCTCAAGTATTTCTTCCTGTCCCTCGTGGCCTCGGCCCTGTTCCTGTACGCGCTCGTGTGCCTCTACGGGATCGGCGGCTCGACGAGCCTCGGGGCGATCGCCTCCCGACTGCAGTCCGCGGCCGCGGAGGGCATCGCGACGACCCTGCTGCCGGCGGCCCTCGGCATGGCTCTCGCCGGCGCCGCGTTTCGACTCGCCGCCGTGCCGATGCACTTCTACGCTCCCGACGTCTACGAGGGCACGAGCCCCGGCAATGCCGCGCTCTTGTCGACACTTCCCAAGGTGGCCGGCGTCGTCGTGCTGCTGCGACTGCTGGGCCTGGCGATTCCCGGGCCGCTCGGCGGCACCACGGGAGCCGGCGCCGCCGCGTACACGGATCTCCTGTGGCAGCTCACCGCCGCGCTCGCCGCGATCACGATGACGGTCGGCAACGTGATGGCGCTGGTGCAGAACAATCTCCGGCGGCTGTTCGCCTGCTCGTCGATCGCCCACGCCGGCTACCTGCTCGTGGGTGTGGCGACCGCGGCCGCGGCGGCCACGACCAACGCGGGGGCGGGCGGCGACGCACTGGCCGTCGATGCCTCGTGGCTCGCCGGCCTCGGGGGTGCGACGGCGACGCTCTTCTACCTCGCCACGTATGCCCTGGCCACGATCGGCATCTTCGCCGCGATCACCTACCTCGGGCATCGGTGGCCTGAATGGACGACCGGCAGCGGCCCTCGGCCGCCGCGGCGGGAGATCGCGTCGGTCGAGGATCTCGACGGTCTGGCGGGCACCAACCCCGTGGCGGCGTTCTCGATCGCCGTGTTCCTCCTGTCGCTCGCCGGGATCCCTCCGCTGCCCGGTTTCTGGGGCAAGCTCACGCTCGCCACGACGGCGCTCGAAGTCGATTGGAACTCGGCCGTCCTGTTCGGCAGCCGCCGGGCGGCGTTCGTGGCGCTCGCCGTGATCCTGGTGCTCAATGCGGCGATCGCCGCCGCCTACTACCTGCGGATCATCTCGGCGATGTATTTCCGTTCGACCACGCGGGGCGTCCAGGCCGACGGCGGACTCGCGGCCGGCGTGGCGATGGTCGTCTGTCTGCTCGCCGTCGGGCTCGTGACACTCCAGCCACGCGGCCTGTTCCGCGCCGCCTCCGCGGCCGGAGGCGCCGTCTCACGAACACCGGTGGTGGCCGCCGCCCAGACGGCGTCGGTCGGGTCCGGTCAGGCCTCACCCCCGATCACCGCCCACCGATGATCACGTCTCCCGACCCCGCCGCCGTCCGTGCGACGCTCGCCGACTTCCCCGATCCGGAGAGCGGTCGTCCACTCGCCGACATGGGGCAAATCGTCGCCGTCGATGCTTCCGCCGACGCGATCCGTGTCACGGTCGGCCTCACGACCCACTCGGCCGTCCTTTGGAAGCAGGTCCGCGGTCGGATCGAGGAGCGGCTGCGAACACGCTTTCCACAGGTTGCTGCGATCGATGTCTCGGTCGTCGAGCACGCCCGTGCCCCCGGTAAACTCGGCCAGATCGGCCTGGAAGCGAAGAGCGTGATCGCGGTGGGGAGCGGCAAGGGGGGTGTGGGCAAGAGCACGATCGCGGTGAGCCTGGCGATCGGCCTCGCGCGGGCCGGCAGCCGTGTCGGCCTGCTCGACGCCGACGTCTACGGTCCGAGCGTCCCGCACCTGCTCGGACTCTCGGGCCGGCCGCAGATCGACCAGGGAAAGATCGTGCCGATGCTGGCCGCCTGCGGCCCGCACTCGATGCCGGTGATGTCGATGGGGTTCCTCGTGCCGCCGGGCGAGGCCGTGGTGTGGCGCGGTCCGATGCTCCATGGCGCGATCTCGCAGATGCTCCGTGACACGCTCTGGGGTCCGCTCGACTATCTGGTGATCGACATGCCACCCGGCACGGGTGACATCGCGCTCACGCTCTCGCAGGTGCTTCCGCTCACCGGCGCCGTGGTCGTGTGCACGCCGCAGGACGTGGCCCTGCTCGACGCGACGAAGGCGATCGCGATGTTCCGCAAGGTGAACATCCCGCTCCTGGGCATGGTGGAAAACATGAGCTTCTTCGTCTGTCCCGACACGCAGAAGCGCTACGACATCTTCGGCACCGGGGGTGCGAAACGCACGGCCAAAGAACTCGACATCCCGTTCCTGGGCGAAGTGCCGATCCAGATCCCGATCCGCGAACACGGCGACGCGGGCCAGACCGCCGCCAACTACGACGACCCCGCAAGCCGACCCTACCTCGAAGCGATCTGCGAACGCCTCGTGGGCCACCTCGCCGCCACGAACGCCGCTGCGCCGCCGCTGCCCTCGCTGCCGGTGTTATGACCCGGTGGGACAGACGTCCCGCCTGTCCTGCAGTCGATTGGCCTGCGCCGGCTCGGGGTTACCCCGTACCGTCTCGCCGGACGTTCGCCTCCGCCCTCCAGGCTCCGGCTCGCTCGGATGTGCCTGCGCTGCGCCATCCATGG
>RFUD01000241.1 GCA_009923125.1 Planctomycetia bacterium | reverse complement strand
TTGCGGGCGACGTCGGCGGCGGCACGTGAGGGCCCGTGGCCGATCTCGGGCCGTGTCAGGTGGCCCCATTCGAGTGCCTGGTCTTGGCGATAGTCCTTCGAGAGCGTGAGCGCGGTCACGGCCTTGGCCATTTCATAGCCGAGGTAGAAGGCGTGGCCCGGGTCGATGTCGGGCCGGGCCGCCTCGAGCTCCGCGAACAGGGCGAAGGGGTCGCGGGCCGCCAGGTGCAGCCCCGCACCGACGACCTGCACCTCGCCGCGCTCGGCGAAGATGCGGATGTTGGGGTCGCGGATCGCGCGGGCGAGCCCCGCGAGGGCCTCCGCGCCATGCTCCTGCGGCTTGCCCGACCGGAGCGTGACGAGCCGGGGCTCCACGTGCTTGGGCAGCGTGCGGTTCGTGACGGCGTGGTGCACGAGCGCACGGCCGAGGGCGCACTCGCGCACGCTGCTCTTCGCCCAGTGGATCACCTCCGTCGTCAGCACCGAGCGGATCGCCGTCTCCTGGCAGAAGCCGAGGAGCAGCGTGTTGATGCCGGCGGAATCGACGTCGGTGAGTTCCGTGAGGTTGCCGATGCCCATCATCATCTCGGCATCGGGGTGGCGGCGGCGCACGTCGAGGTAGCGGCCGAGGCTCGCGGCGAAGCCGAAGCCGATCGGTTCGAGGACGGGATCGAGACGGCAGGACACGCCCGCGGCCGCGAGTCGGGTGATCGTGTCGTCGAAGCCGGCGAGCGTGGCCGGCACGTCGGGCACGGCGACGACCTCGCAGCCCCAGTCGGCGGCCGCTTCGACGTTCGACGAGTTGACCGAAAGCACGAGCGTGGCGCCGGCCCGCACGGCGGCGGCGATCTCGCCGGGATCGAAACTGTCGATCGAGACCTTCATCCCCTCGCCGACGAGCATCCGCACGGCATCGCCGACGTCGGCCCACGCGCCGCCCGGATCGCAGCCCACGTCGATCCGGTCGGCACCGGCGGCCACGAGACGGCTGGCCTCGGCGAGGAGCGCCTGCCGCGAGAGCCGCGGTGCGTGGTTGATCTCGGCGATGATCTCGATGTCGTAGGCCCCGTAGTCGGCGAGGTCGCGCGACTGCTGACCGAAGAATTCGTCGAGCCGGCGCAGGTCATCGGGCCCGCGCTCCACCGGCACGTCGGTCAGGCCCTGAAACGCGTCGAGCGAGCCGCTGCAGGCCCCGGGCAGAATCACGCGGGTCGTTCCCTCCGGCACGATGAGCCGGCGGGCGATCCAAGGGGTGGTCATGAGCGCGGCGACGGTGATGTTGAGCACCTGCACCGTGCAGTCGAAGCCGACGCGGGGCGCGAGGGCCTCGAGCACGTGCCGCAGCGAGTGCTCCGCGAGCTTGCCGGTGACGAAGTGGATGCGTTCGCGGGCTGGAGTCACGGCGAAAGGGCCGGCGGGGCGTGCGGGGGGCGGCGGAGTGCCGCACGCAGGGTATTGTAAGCGAGGCCGGCGACAGGGCGTCGCGGCTCCCAGCCGGCCGCTTCAGGCGGTGCTCCGATGATTCTCGAAGGGCTCGTCACCACCTGCGATGCCGATGGACGGATGCATCTGGCGGCGATGGGTCCGGAGGCGGACGAAGTGGCGGTGGCGGCGGGACGGATCGAGCGGCTCGTGCTCAAGCCGTTCGCCACGAGCCAGACGGCGGTGAACCTCGCGCGGCTGGGGGCGGGTGTGTTTCATGCGATCGACGACGTGCTCCTGCTCGCGCGGGTCGTGACGGGAGCGGCGGCCCCGCCGCCTGCGTGCCGGCCCGCGTCGGCCGTGCGCGGCTGGGTGCTCGACGATGCGTGCCGGGCGTTCGAATTCGAGATCGTGGCCGCGGACCGCGCGGCGGACCGCGAGCGGCTGGAGGCGCGTGTGGTGGCAACGCACGAGGGGCGGCCGTTCCCGGGGCTCAATCGTGCGCGGCATGCCGTCGTGGAAGGGGCGATCCTCGTCACGCGGATTCATCTGCTCGGGGCCGAGGAGGTGCGGCGACGGCTGGCGGAGTTGCGCGTGCTCGTGGAGAAGACGGGGGGCGGTCGCGAGCACGAGGCGTTCGGGTTGCTCGAGGCGCGTGTGGGCTGATGGGCAGGCGGGACGCCCGTCCTCCGCGGGTCTTTTCGACCGCTGCCAGCGACGGTCTACTTGGGCCATGGCACAGGAACGCCGAAGTGCACATCGACCGCCGCGGACCGTCGAGGTGCGGGCGCCCGCGCGGCTCCACCTGGGGATGCTGTCGTTCGGTAATCCCGACGTGCGGTCGCATGGCGGCGTGGGCGTGATGGTCGATCGGCCGCTCGTGCACGTGCGGCTGCGTCGGGCGGATGCGTTTCTCGGACGTGGCCCGCTCGCCGAGCGGGCGGTGGCTTTTGCCCGGCAGGCGGCGGTGGCGTGGGGGCTCGCCGAGGGCGCGGCGTGCGAGATCGACGTGGTCGCGACACCGCGGGCACACGTGGGGCTCGGCAGCGGCACGCAGCTGGCGCTCGCCGTCGCCGCGGGCATGCATCGGCTCTATCGCGGTTCCGACTCCGCCGACGCCGACCCGGTCGCTCCGGCACCGATCGGCGAAGCATGCTCATTCGAGGCGGCCGAAGCGTTGGAGTTTGCCCGGGCGGTCGGCCGCGGCCGGCGTTCGTGCGTGGGGATCCACGGGTTCAGCCGGGGCGGATTGATCGTGGAGGCCGGACGGTTCGCACCACCGCGGCCGTCGTCGGCCGACGCCGGGTTTTCGCCGCTCGTCGCGCGGGTGCGACTGCCCTCGGCCTGGCGGTGCGTCGTGATCGTCCAACGCGACTCGATCGGCCTCCACGGAGACGCGGAGCTGGCTGCGTTCCGGGCGCTTGCCGCCACCCGTCGCGAGGTCGCGTCGGAGCTGTCGCGCATCGCGCTCATGGAGCTGCTGCCGGCCGCCGTCGAGGCCGACTTCGCGGCGTTCTCGGCCGCGGTGCGCCGCTACGGTCGGCTGGCCGGCGAGCCGTTCGAGCCGGCGTCGGCACGGCTGCCACATGCCGACTCGACCGCCCAGCTGATCGACCTGCTCGGTGAACTCGGCATCGAGGGGGCGGCGCAGAGCAGTTGGGGGCCCGCCGTGATGGCCTGTTGCGAGTCGCTCGAAGCGGCGGGCGCGCTGGTCGAGCGGTTCGACGCGCTCGAGCTGCTGCCGCAATACGAGCCGATCATCGCCCGGTTCGACGTGCAGGGGGCGACGCTACGCGTGCTGGAGTAGGCCGTAGGTGCGGAGGGCCGTGCGGAGCTTGTCGGCGGCCGCGGGCTCGAGGGACACCAGCGGCAGACGCACGTCGCCCGTGTCGCGGCCGAGCATCGCCATGGCGGCCTTGATCGGGATCGGGTTGCTCGCGAGGCCGAGCAGGTCGCGGCAGAGCGCGAACAGCTTGTGGTGGAGCGACCTGGCCTGCGCGAGGTCGCCCGCGTCGAATGCGTCGCAGAGCGCCTTCATGTCGGCGGGCACGAGGTTCGCCACGACGGAGATCACGCCCCGGCCGCCGATCGAGAGCAACGGCAGCGTGAGGCTGTCGTCACCGGAGAGCACGGTGAGGTCGGTGGCGGCGAGAATCTGCGAGGCCTGATCCATCGACCCGGTGGCCTCCTTCACCATCCCGATGCCGGGCAGTTCGGCGAGCCGCTGAATCGTCTCGGGCTCGATGTTGCGACCGGTGCGGGCCGGGATGTTGTAGACGCAGATCGGGATGTCCACGCTTTCGGCGATCGCCTTGAAGTGCTCGTACAGCCCCTGCTGCGTCGGTCGGTTGTAGTAGGGGCCGACGACGAGGGCGGCATCCGCGCCCGCCTTGGCGGCATACTTTGTGAGCCGCACCGCCTCGGCGGTCGAGTTGCTGCCGGTGCCGGGCATCACGAGCATGCGGCCGGCGGCGGCATCGATCGTCTCGGCGATCACGCGCTCGTGCTCCTCGTGCGAGAGCGTGGGCGACTCGCCCGTCGTGCCCACCGGGCAGAGGCACTTCACGCCTGCCCGGGCCTGAAAGTCCACCTGCTCGCGCAGCCTCGGATAGTCGATCTTGCCGTCGCGAAACGGCGTGACGATCGCAACCGACAGACCCGCAAACTTTTCCGCTCTCGTGGGCATCGCTTGGCTGGCTCCCGACAGGGTGGACGTTTTTTTTTTTTTTTTTTTTT
>RFUD01000025.1 GCA_009923125.1 Planctomycetia bacterium | reverse complement strand
GCGTGGTCGGGCCGGCCGGCACGCGCGGAACGATCGGCGGAGGGACGGCGGTGGACGGCGGTCGCGACGCCGCGTGGCCGGGAGGGGGCGGCATCGACAGGGTGGCCGTGGTGCGGGCTGCGATCTGGGCGAGCACGGTTTCCCGGGCCTCCTCGACCCGCGCGATCAGTGCGTCGCGGGCGCGGCTGAACGGACCTGCCGGCACCCCGCGCAGCTTCGCGAGCCTCGACTCCGCCGCCCGCAGCACCGCCAGCCTGTCGAACTCCGCCGGGGAAATGCCCAGCACGCGGTGGGGATCGCCGAGATCGACGGCGTCGATGCCGAGCCACTGCCTGCAGGGATCGAAGGGGTTGGTTGCCATAGGCGGGTCAGCGGGGGGGAACGACGGCTCACGAGGATCCGATCAGGCCTTGCGCCAGATCGTCAATTCGGCGATCGAGTGCTGGTGCTTGCGGGCGGTCTCGCGGATCACGAACGGGATGTCGGCTCGGTGCACGAGCGAGAAGCCACCCGCGAGCGACGCGGACAGGCCGTCGAACGTCGAGAGCGGCTCGCCTCCCTCGCGACGGCCGCCGAGCCACTTCGCCCTCGGCGTGTACTCCTCGAGCCAGGTGTAGGGCGAAGTGATCGCCAGCAGACCGCCCGCGCGGATGCGGTTGGCGATGCCGGACAGGAACAGCCCGGGCTCGTACAGGCGGTCGATGAGATTGCCGGCGAAGACGAGGTCGTAGTCCGTGAACATCGTCTTGAGGTTGCAGGCGTCGCCCTGCAGGAACGAGACCCGGTCGCCGACGGCGGAGAGCCCCAGACGGTCGAGCGAGATCGCCCGCGAAACGGTCAACTCGCCCTCGGTCGGGACCTCGTAGTGCACCTCGTCGCCCGCCTGCAGCCGGACGCCGGCCTGGATGAAACGGGCCGAGAAGTCGATCGCATCGACGTGGGAGAAGTGGCGGGCGAACTCGAGGGCGGACCGTCCCACGGAGCAGCCGATGTCGAGGCATCGGTCGCGGCGGTCGGCGGGGACGTGCGGCATCACCGCCTCGACGCAGGCCCGGGGGAAGTTGGGCACGCCGAGCGGGGCGGCGGCGCCGGCGGACGCGGCATCGAAATAGTGGAACTCGAGGTACTGCGTGACGAGTTGGTCGGTCTCGTAGAGCCGCGAGCCCGCCGTCTCGGCGATGCTGCCCGGCTCCTCGACGATCGTGCGGAAGCCGGCATGCTGGAAGAAATGGCGGCGGAACGCATAGCGGGCGCTGGCCAGGGCCTCGTTGCCCGTCGAGATCCACGAGCCGCCCTTGATGAGGTTGTGCCGGCCGTCGAACGTCGGCACGGAGAAATCGTCGTACAGCGGATGCACCTCGAAACCCTTGAAGGGCATGATCGGGGTCCGCGTCCACTGCCAGACGTTGCCGACGATGTCGCAGAAGTCCCCCTGCGGGAACGCCGTGACGGGGCAGCTCGACGCGAAGCGTTCGAGATTGACGTTGCCCGGGGCGGTGGTCCACGTGGGCTGGTCGCCGGGGACCGTCGCCCGGAGCGCCTGCCAGTGCGCCTCCGTCGGCAGGCTGACGTGCTCCCCCGTGCGCCGCGCGAGCCACGTACAGTAGGCCTGCGCCTCGAGGCAGTTCACCTCCACGGGCCAGTCGAGCGGCAGCGGCACCTCGTCGAGAAGATTGCGCTGCAGGGTGCGGTCGCCCCGCCGAACCCAGAACTTCGGGTGCTCCGCCCGCGTGTAGTGCAGCCAGCCGCGGCCTTCGTCGGTCCACAGCGAGTCGTCGCGATAGCCGCCATCGGCCACGAACTCGAGGAACTCGGCGTTCGAGACGAGCCGCCGCGCGGCCCGGAAGGCCGGCAGGTGCACCTCATCGACGCCGTACTCGTTGTCCCAGCCGTAGGTGTCGTCGGTGGCGGGCTTGCCGAGCCGGACGGTCGCGCCGGGAAAGGGCAGCCACTCGTTGGCGGGCGGCGTGCCGCGGTCCGGGCAGGTCTGCCAGAGCCGGCGCTCCTCGTCCGTGAGTTCGTCGCCGTGCCGGAGCTCGTCGAGCGGCATCTGCCGCATGATCACGCTCGAGGTCTCGAGATGAATCCGCTCGTGCTCGATGCCCATCAGGATCAGCCAGGCGGGCGAGTCCTGCCGGATCGGAAGCTCCAGCGGCATCGTGCCGATGAAGTCGTCCACGAGTCGACGCATCCGGTTGCGGTATTCCCGCACCGTCCTCACGGAAGGCCAGTCGTAGTGGGCGGCGTTGAGATCGTCCCACGACATCTCGTCCACGCCGACGGCCAGCATCGACTCCAGCCGGGGATCGATCCGCGAGGAGATCATCCGGCCGGCGACGAGCTTGTTGACGTAGAACACCGCCGGGTGGCCGAAATAGAAGATCAGCGGGTGACGAAGCGGCTCGTGACGCTCGAAATACGAGGCGTCGTCGCGGATCAGGGCGAAGAGACGGTCATACAGTTCGCAGGTCTGATGGAAATAGCGCCGCACCTCCTCCCGCTTCGCTTCCGGATTCGCCCCCGAGAGCAGCGGCGTCCTCGTCGGCACCAGCGGCTGCGAGAGGGAGGCGAACGGCCGGGATACCCTCTCCTCGCCGACCATGACAGCGGGATTCATGACGCGACGGATTCCTCGGGAACGGCAGGGGGGGCGGGGGGAAAGAGTCCGTCAACTGTACCACGTGCGGCCAGCCCCTCCGCGAGCCGATGAGGAATCGGTGAGGCGGCCCCGAGGAGCGACCCTACGACGGCACCACGGTGGCAGTTGTCGCCGCCGACCCTGGCGTTGACGGCCGCGCCGGCCGCGAGGTCTCCGGCATACCGCCAGGCGAGAAACAGCGCCGCCGGAAAGGCGTCGGGTATGTAACAGGCCGGGGAGAGCAGGCCGCCCACGACCACGTGATCGGGCTCGCGCTCCCAGCGGGCCACCTTCGCCGCCGAGATCCAGTCGCGGCCCTCGTCGAGGATCGTCGCCCGCAGGTCGTCGCCGCCGCACACCCGCACGAGCATCCTGGCCAGGACGTCGGCCGCGTCGAGGACCTCGTCGTCCTTGTGGGTCAGCCCCACGTGAACCCGCACGATCCGGCGCAGTTCCGGATGCTTCGGGCCGAGTGCGGCGACGAGCGCCGGCACCGGCGCGAGTCCGCCGATGTGAACGTCGCGGACGCCGCAATTGATCGGCTTGCGGCCCGAGGCGAAGTTCGTGAAGAAGTGCCGGTGATACTCCTCGACATACGTGTCGCGGTGGCTGCCCGGCGTGAGCATGAACGTCACGTAGCGGTCGAGCCAGGCTTCGGGATCGTAGTCGCGGTCGCGCCGGACGAGTGCCGCGAGTTCGATCGCCAGCCGGAAGTTGAGCGTGTTTTCCCCGGCGGCGAGGAACTGGTGGTAATGCACGCCCCGCTTCCCCCAGAACTGCGCCTGCTCCCGGAGGATGTCGCCCTTCTCGTTGAGCGGCACGTAGCTCGACCGCCAGAGGATGCTGTCGGCGTGCGGGCTGCGGGGCGCGACGTACCCAGGCGGTTCGGCGGTGGCGAATTCCGGATAGTCGCGGAGCAGGGCCCGCTGGTCGTAGTACCAGTGGACCGGCATCGCGAGGGCGTCGGCCACGAGGGAGCCGCGAAACGCGTTCGCGGCGAGGTGCTGCAGGACGTCGGGATCGAGCATGGAGGGGCTCCGCTCACGAGGTCAGATCAGGGTGCGGGACAGGAAGTCGCGCACGCGTGGCGACTGGCAATGGTCGAAGATCTCCGCCGCCGGGCCGGCGGCGAGCACACGGCCGTCACCCACGAACGCGACCTCGTCGGCGATCCGGCGCGCGAACGCCATCTCGTGCGTGACGAGGACGAATTCCACCCCCGTCTCCTTGAGTTCGCGGATCATGGCGAGCACCTCGCCCCGCATTTCGGGGTCGAGCGCGGATGTGGGCTCGTCGAGGAACAGGCGGCGGGGGCGCACGACGAGCGCCCGGAGGATCGCGATCCGCTGCTTCTGGCCGCCGGAAAGCTCCGCCGGACGCTTGTGGGCGTGGGCCGCCAGTTGGAACCTCTCGAGCGGCTCGCGCACCCGGTCGCGCGCCGCGGCGGGCGAGAGCCCGTGCACGTGCACGAGCGGCAGGAGGAGGTTGTCGAGCGCGGAAAGGTGCGGGAACAGGTTGTAGGCCTGGAAGACCGTGCCGACGCTCCGGCGGTAGTCGCGGAGGGCCGCCTCGTCGCGGGGCAGGGGCACGCCGTCGAAGGAGACGCCGCCGGCCGCCGGCACGTCGAGGCCGGCGAGGATGCGCAGCAGCGTCGTCTTGCCGCCGCCCGAGGGGCCGATGAGCACGAGCGCCTGGACGTCGCCGGTCGCGAGCGACAGACCGTCGAGCACGGTCGTGCCATCGAACCGCTGCACGAGATCGCGGGCGTCGAGCAGCATGTCAGGCCTCGAACCGCACACGCGACTCGAGCCACCGTGCCAGGGCCGACAGCGGCAGCGTGAGCACGAGGTACCCGGCCGCCAGCGGCAGGTAGCTCTCGAGCGTGGAATAGGTGAACGCATTGACCTCCTGCGCGTTGAGCGTGAACTCGGAAATCGCGATCACGGACAAGAGCGACGAGTCCTTGATCAGCGACACGAGCTGGCCGGCGACGGGCGGCAGCACGAGCCGCAGGGCCTGCGGCAGGATCACGAGCCGCAGCGTCTGCCACGGCGTGAGCCCGATCGCCCGGGCCGAGTCGCGCTGCGTGCGGGGAATCGCGGCCAGCCCACCCCGGAAGATCTCGGCCATGTAGGCACCGCTGAACAGCGAGAGCACGAGCACTCCCACGACGTAGCGGTTCTCCAGGCCGACCGCACTTGCGACGACGTAGAACCCGAGCAGCAGTTGCACGAGCAGCGGCGTGCCGCGAATCAGCTCGACGTACACCCTGCCGATGGCCTCGACGAGCGGTCGTCGCGACGCCAGGCAGAGGGCGGCGAGGCTCCCGATCAGCGTGCTCACGACGAGGGCGGCAAGGCTGATCGCCACGGTGGTGAGCCAGCCCTGCACGAACTTCTGCCGATACTCCCAGACCCCGGCCCAGTTCCACGCATAGTTCACGCGGGCGAACGCCACCGCGATGAGCCCGGCGAAGACGGCCACGACGACGAGGTGAGCGATCCAGCGGGGCATGAGGGCAGCGTAACATACGAGAGCCCATGGTTCGCGGGGTAGGTGGTAACCACCCGCAATCGGAGCCGGCGGTAGGCATGCTCGACTCCGGTCGTGTTGAGAGTTCAGGACTCGTGGGTTTTGATCAGGCGTCGATAGTCCTCAACGACTCCCTTCGTCTGCGCGTGCCCACCGACCGACTCCGCCGAAAGTTCCTAGCGCCTGCGAGCCGGATTGGGTGCGAGGAATCAGAAGTAGAACGGGATACCCTGTTCTTTGAACGCGCGCTTTTCCTCGGGCAGGAATTCGTCGCCCAGCCGCTCGAAGCCGCCCGCCTTGCGGAACTCGTCGAGGAACTCGTCGATCTGCCGCCGCAGGGCGTCGTCGCCGGGCCGGAGGCCGATGGCCCACGTCTCTTCGCGGAAAGGCTGGAGGATGGCGCGGGTGGTGTCCGGGTGGCGGCGCTGGCTGCGAAACACGGAAAGCGAGTCGTAGATGAAGGCGTCGGCCTTGCCCTGGGCCACCTCCATCACCGCCGCGCTCTCCTTGTCGAGCACGAGAAGCCGGGCCTGCTTGAGCGCCGTCGAGGCGTATTGATGGCCCGTCGTGCCCTTCTTGACCGCGATGACTCGGCCTTGGGCGTCGAGATCGGCCGCGGAACGCACCGGCGAGTTGCCACCCACGAGCAGGGCGAGTCCGGTCGTGAGGTAGGGCCTCGAGAACGCGATCGCCCGGGCCCGCTCGGGCGTGGCCGTGAGCGACGAGATGATGCAGTCGATCTTGCCCGTCTTGAGCGCCGGGATCAGGCCATCGAAGGCGATGTTTTCGATCGCGATCTCGCGTCCGAGGTGCCTGCCGAGGGCCTCGGCGAGCCGCACGCTCACGCCCGTGGGCCGCCCCTGCGGATCGGTCATCTCGAACGGGGGATAGGAGAGTTCCATCCCGACGCGCAGCGGGGAGGCGGCGACGGCGGCCGTTCCCGTGAACAGCGTGAGCAGGATGCACCAGGGGCGGGCGAAGTGGATCAGGGGGAGCATCCGACCGACTCTACCTTGAGATCGGGCACACGTCACGGTGCGCGTGCATCCCGCCAGCGGCTCGGTGGCATGCCGTGCCGGTTCAATGAGAGCCGGAATGAATCTACGGCGATTGTAGGTTGGTGTGATGACACTCACGAAGGGTTTACTTGCACTGCTGCCGCGCGATCTCCTCGTGGGGCGTATGGCCCACCCGGGCGGTGAATCGATCGTCGAGGGTTCGCCTCGAGGTGCCGAGCTCCTGCACGACATCCTGCACCTTGATCCCCGTGCAGGCCCGCGCGCGGATGAACTGCAGGGCGGTCACCACGAGGGGGTCGTCGATCGCCAGCACGTCGCTGCTCTGCCGCGTCGCGATGCCCAGAGGCGGGAGGAGCCACTCCGTCGCCTCGAGGCGTTCGCCCCGCATGAGTCGCTCGAGAAGTCCGGCGGCGAGCCGACCCGCGCCCGTCGAATCGGGAATCACGCTCGACAGCGGCGGCGTGGAGAGGCCGCACAGCAGCTCGTCATCGTCGACGCCGAGCACGGCGACGTCGTCGGGGACGGCGAGGCCCGCCCGGCGGCACGCGTCGAGTGCCTGCCGGCCGCGGATGTCGTAGCAGGCGAACAGGGCCAGTGGCCTGGGCAGCGACACGAGCCAGCGTTCGATCGCCTCATCATCCTCGTCTCGCTGACGCCGTTGCGACGCGCCGCGGTCGAACACCGCCACGGCCCGGCCCCGGGCGCGAAGTGTTTCGGCGAACGCGTCGCGGCGGTTCACGCTCCAGCGGAAGCGGTCGTCTCCGAGGAAGGCGAAGTGGCGAAAGTCGCGCTCGACAAAGTGCTGCACGGCGGCCCGGGCGATCGCCGCGTCGTCCGTCTCCACGTAGGGCACGTCGTCGAGCAGACGGCCGGCGCTGACGTCCACGATCGCCAGCGGCTGCCGGCGCCTGAGCGACTCGAGCGCGTCGGCGACGGACCGGGTCTCGATCCGCGCGATCACGCCATCCCCCTGCCAGCGGGCGAGCGCCTGCAGGGGTGGTGCACCACGGCCGTGCTCCTGGAGAAAGATCGTCCACGGCTCGTGCTCGCGCACGTGGCGATGGATGCCCGCCAGCAGCCCGCGGGCGTAGGCGTTCGAAGCCTCGATCACCAGGGCCACACGACGCGCTGGTGGTGGCGACGATCGCACGGGGCGGTCCATCGTTCGGCGCGGCCCCCCGGGGATCGGCTACGGGCGACCGGGCTCGGCAGAGCGCTCGATCACGGCGAGCGTCTTGGCGTGCGCCTCGGGGAGAAACTCGTCGGGATCGCGGTCACGATAGGCGGGGTTGTACAGTTCCAGCGAGATGGCCTCGGCATAGCCGTTGGCCCGCAACTGCCGCAGCGCCTCGACCAGTGGCAGGACGCCGTCACCGGGCAGCACGCGGTGGGCGTCCTTGAGCTGCTCGCGGGGCACATCCGCGGGCGCGTCGGCGAGCTGAAAGATGCCGATCTGCGCACCGGCGAGTTTCGCCAGGTCGGACACGGGCGTGCCGCCGACGTGCATGTGGAACGTGTCGGGGATGGTCTGGGCGCGTGGGTGGTCCGTGGCCTCGAGCACCTCGACCGCCTGGTCGATGGTGCGAAGGTCGTGCACGAACTCGAGGAACACGAAGGCGGGCTGCAGGTCGTAGTCACGCAGCCCGATCTCCAGGATCCGCCGGTAGAAACCGGCGAGTTTCCGGCGATCGAGCGTTCCAGCCGGCGTGACCTTGGGCCAGTCGAACCACGGGATGACCTGGACGTGCCGGGCCCCGATCGCGCGGGCCTGCCGCATCCGCTCGCGGCAGGCGGGCAGATTTGCCTCGAACTCGGCGTCGGTGGCGGGCAGGGCCTTCCACAGCCCGATGACGCTGGGGACGAACAGCCCGGCGTCGCGGATCCGCTTGCCGAGGTCCTCCAGGCTGCCGCCCTGCTTCTCGAAGTCATTCAGTTCGCGGTCCCATGGCTCGAGGCCGTCGAAACCGTGCTTCGCGGCCAGCCGAATCTTGTCCTCCAGCGATTGGGGCTGGATGGTGGCCGTGTCGAGACACAGGGGCCACGGACTGCGGCCCCGCTGCCAGCGGTGCGCCTCCGCAGCCCGCGTCTCGAGCGCGAGGCCGGCCGCAGCGAGGCCGACGTGGGCGGCAAATTGCCGGCGCGTGATCATGGCGACGACTCCGGGATGCGTTGGTTTCGGATTCTCGAGCCGCGGGGCATCACGGCATCTCGGCCGTGATGGCCATCACGATCGGGGCGGTGGCGTCGTCGCCCTTCACGAGGTCGAGCGCCATGATCGGCTCGTTGCGCTGGGGGATCACCGTCAGGTACCGCAGCTGCCGCCCGTCGAGATCGAAGGCGAACTCGCTTCCAGGCACATCCACCCGGCGGATGTAGTCGGCCACGTGCTCGCCGTTGATGAGGGGGTGATCCTCGACCTTGCCGTCCTGGTAGGTGAACCGGACGAGCATCGACGACGATCCCTTGCCGCCGGCGGGGAAGCCCCACCCGGCGACGCCGCCGAGGATGTGGAGAGCCTTGACGGAAGCACCCAGTGAGAGGGACACGCTCTTGGGCATCTTCTGCGGCAGGGAGCCGCCCGGCCCGCCGTGGAGCATGACGACGTTCGGCACGCGGTCACCCTGCGGATCGCCGAGCGTGAAAGGCACCCCGCGGAACGTCGTGGGACCCCAGTCGGGGAACACGAGCCGCTCCACGGGGTTCTTCTCGTTGGTGAACATGCCCTTCGTGCTCACGGCGGTCGCCACCTTTTCGAGCGACAGCGGCACGAACTTCCCCCGCTGCGTGAGGAACGCGAGCAGGTCGGCGAAACCATCCGGCTTGATCTGCTTCTCGAAGCCGACCGGCATCAGCGAATTCCGGGACGGCTGAAACTCGTCGATCTCCGACCGCTGGATCGCCACCCGTTTGCCCTCGGCGTCGACGATCTCGACGGCCGTGCGGCTCTCCGCGGCCAGCAGGCCGGTGACCACGCGGCCGTCGTCGGTGGAGACGGTGTAGGCGCGGTAGTTGCCCTCCACGGAGCGGTTGGGGTCGAGGATGTGGATCAGCAGTTCGTGGGCCGGGTGGACAGCCATCCCGGTGAGTTCCGGGCCGACCTTGCCCCCTTCGCCCGAATGCATGTGGCACTTGCCGCACTGCTCCCTGAACACGAGTTTGCCCCGGGCGGCGTCGCCTCCCCGGCTCACCACCGGGAGAATCTCGTCGATCACCTTCTGACGGTCGGCGTTCGGCAGGCCACCACCGGCAGCCAGAACCTTCTTCGCCCGGTCGCGGATTTTCCGGTCCGGGTGGTCGGTGAGCTTGGTCCGCTCCGCGATCGGAATGTCGCCGAGGCTCGCCTGCCGCTTCTCGAGCCGGGCGACGAGCGTCGCCGCCCAGTCACGGTTGGCGAGGATCGTCCGCACGGCCGCCTCGCGGACCGGCGGCGTGAACGATGCGATCCGATCGAGTAGGGCCGCAGGGGCCTCGGCCGCCGAGGAGCGGCCGAGCGCGGCGATCAGGCCGGCCGAGATCTCCGGGCTCGCCTTGCCGCCGACCCGCTGCATGAGGAGTTCCACGATCGTGGGGTCGGCAGGTCGCAGTTGCACGAGCCGCTCGGCGGCCGAGATGCGGCCGGCGTCGGTCGCCTTCGCGTCGTCGATCGTGGCCACGAGGGCGTCGCTGATCCGGCCGATGCGCGAATCGAGCGCGGGGCTGCCGGTGTGCTGCGCGAGTGTGACGACCTGGCCCTGGACGCTCTCCGGAAGCGTATCGACGAGCTTCACGAGGGCAGCGTCGGCTTCCGCGCCGAGCGCCGCGGGCGTGCCCTTTGGCCAGCCGCGGGCCAGGCCCGCGAGGGTCGCGACCGCGACCGGCTGCGAAGCGTCGGGAAGCCGCACGAGCACGGCGGCTACCGCTTTTCCGTCGGCCCCGCGGGCGACATGCTCGGCCACGCGTTCGACAAGCGAGAGATGAGCAGGTGACGCCTTCTCTGCGGCCGGCTTTTTCGCAAGGAGGGCCGGCAGCACGCCGACCGCCTGGACGGCCGCGGCGCTCGTGGCCGCGTCGGCGAGCACGGGGTCGGCAAGCGTGCGCGGATCGGCAAGCATCTTCGTGACGAGCGTCGCCGCCTCCGGTGAGGACGGCCACTCTCCGAGCGCTTCGAGCACGGCCAGCCGCACGAGCGGGGAGGGATCTTCGACCACCGTCGAGCCGGCGAGCTTTACGAGCGTGCCGGCGTCGCGCGGCAGCGCTTTCACGGCGTTCATGCGGACGCCTGCGGACGGATGTGCGAGGGCCGATTGCACCCGCGCGAGGGCGAGCGAATCGGTCGCGGGGCCTTCGAGGGTGCCGAGCTGGCGGAGCGTCCAGATGGCGTGGATCGCGCCGGGGTTCAAGCCGATCGCATCGACCGCAGAATCCTCGACCAGCCGGATGAGCGCCGGCACCACGTCGCGGCCGCCATCGGGCCGGCCCGCCGCCCGCTCGACGAGTTTCCGTTGGGCACGCTCGCGCCAGAACATGTTGTCGTCGGCGAGGGTGGCGACGAGCTCGTCGGCCGATGCGTCGGCGAGCGACTTTCGCGCGGCGGCAGGAGGTGTACCGTGCACGATCCGCCACATGCGGCCGTGGGTCTTGTCGCGCAGCGGCGTGACGTAGGCGCCGCGTCTGCCGGTCTCGAACCCTGCCGGTGTGGGATTGTGCTGAACGATGAAGTTGTACCAGTCGATCACCCACACTTGACCGTCGGGGCCGACCTCGGCCTGGATCGGCGCGGTCCACTCGTCGTCGCTGGCGATCAGGTCCCAGGCCATGCGGCTCGTGAAGCCGGCGCCGCGCGGGGAAAGCGCGAACGTGGCCACGATGTGCCCCGTGGGCTCGCACACGAACGCGCTACGGTTCCAGTATTCTCGCGGATACGCCCGGGCCGTGTAGAGCCGGTGGCCGGCGGCGGCGGTGAAGTGGCCGTGATGATCGACTTGCCGGATCGCGACGGTGCCGTCCCCTGACGACCTCGGCGCGAGTTCCATCTCCGGGCTGCCGGCGATGCCGCCAAGCGTCGTCGCGCTCCAGCCGCGCACCCGCTCGTAGACGCGGTTGGCCAACGGCATGTGCTCGCTCGGATTGCCGTTGGCCGTCGAGCCGAAGACGAGCCCCTCCTCGCTGAATCCGAAGCCCCAGGAGTTGTTGTTCGTGCTGCGCAGGTACTCGAGTTTCGACCCGTCGGGACGGCAGCGCCAGAAGCCGGCGCCAAACCTGTGTGCCTCGCCCCCGACCGTGCCGTCGAACCCCGAGTAGCCGACGATGCCGTAGATCCAGCCGTCGAGGCCCCAGGTGAGGTTGCTCGGGCCGGCGTGCGTGTCGCCCGTGCCCCAGCCGGTGAAGAGTATGTGCCGCAGGTCGGCCCGGCCGTCGCCGTCGGTGTCCTTGAAATACACCATGTTCGGCGCCATCGCGACGAGGAGCCCGCCGTCGTGGGCCAGCATGCTCGTGGGAATCGAGAGTTTTTCGGCGAAGACATCACGGCGGTCGGCCTGCCCGTCACCATCGGTGTCGGTGAGCTTCACGATCCGGTCATGACCCTCGACCGGGGCCGCCGGATCCTCCTTCGAAGGCTCGACGAGGTCGTTCGGGTAGTCCACGCTCTCGGCGACGTACACAGCCCCATCGCCGTCGAAGCACATGGCGAGCGGCTTTCCTTCGAGCAGCGGCTCCGAGGCAAAAAGCTCGATGCGAAAACCCTCGGGGGTGATCGCATGCTGCCGCGACTCCTTCGGGCTGAGCGGCTTCTGCATGGTCGCGATGTGATCGTCTCCCTTGCGCGTCCCACCGGGCGCGTAGAACGGCACTTTCGCGGGCTGATACTCGAACGGCGCGAGGCCGGCCACCGGCTTCGTCATCGCTGGATGATCGACGTAGGGCCCCGCGGCGGCCGGGTCACGGCCGGCGGCGAAGCGGATGCCGCGTTCGACAAGATTGTGGAAGCCGGGGTGGCTCCACGCGCGCTGGTCATGACCCCAGGCCGTATAAAAGACGCGGCCCTTGCCCTCCTGGCGGACCCAGGTCCACGGTTCGTGGTGGTCGCCCTCCACTCGTTCCTCGAGGACCGTGCGGCCGCGGTCGTTGTGCCGCGTGTGCACGTAGGTCTCGTCCCAGCTTTTGAAGCCGCCGAACCCCTGCATGATCGGATGGCTCGGCGCCACGTTCACCGTGCGAAACTCCCCCGTCCCGTGCTTCAGGAACTGCGCCCCGACGAGGTCGATCCACGCCGGCGAGTTGCGAAAACAAAAACT
>RFUD01000240.1 GCA_009923125.1 Planctomycetia bacterium | reverse complement strand
TGGAAAAATCCTACCGGGGCCGTTTTCACGGGGTCAATCGCGGTCCGGGGCGGATGTCCCGGACCAGGTGGAGCGCCCCCGCCAACTCGGCGATCAGCCGATCCATCCGGGCCAGGACACGCTGCCGGTCGTCGAACTGGCGGCGGTCGCGAATCAACCAGCCAAACCAGTTGTCGAGGCCACAGATCACCGCCGACGCATGGAGCCAGTCGATCAGCAGGCGTTCTCGCGGTTCCGGCTCCCGTCCCTGCGCGCAGGCGGCGATGGCGGACGGCCAACGATCGGTCACGGACGGGGAGGATGAGAGCGTCGCCACCGGCGTCGCGTCCCAACTGCCCAATAGTCGCGCGACGTCCACGGCGGTGGTGTCGCGTCCAGCGGAGTGAAAATCGATGAACCCGCACGGTCGGCCACCGGCGTCGAACAGCACGTGGTCGCACCAGATGTCGCGGAGTACGGGCTGCGTGCGGACGGTCAGGCGACCGACGGCGGCGATCGACTCGAGGGCCGCGCGGCCGTTCGACGTCTCGAAGATCTCGACCGCGGTCAGGAGTCGAGACCGTGCATCGTCGAGCGCCCCGTCCACCCCGGCCGAGGCCTCGAGGTCGCGCCACGGCGAGGCCAGCATCCGCCCTGCCTGGTCTCTGCGGCGATCCACTCCGGTGGACGGCTCCACGGCCGCCTCCGCCCCCGGCAGCGTCGCCGCCACGGCATGCAGCCGGGAGAGTTCCGACAGGGCGGCTGCCGCCTCCGTCGCACTCGGGGCCCGGCGCGGCACCCCCGGCATGTATTCGACCAGTTCCCACAACTCGCCCCCCGGGCCGCGGACCACGGTGTCGCCGGTCGCCGCGGCACCCGTGCCGTGGACGCTCGCCACGCGCGGCACCGTGTCGAGTCCCCCGGCCCGCAGGTGGGCCATCAGGGCATGGATCCACTGCGCGCGGGGCAACGAGGTGTGTGGCCCGAAACTCTTCAGGACCCAGTTCGTGCCGTCGGGCCGCTGCAGGCGGAACAGGCTCGAGCCGCTGAAGCCCGAGCTTGCCAGCGGCGCGATGGCGGCCCGGCCGGCGTCACCCCACGCGGGATACGGAGGCTCGGATTCGCTCATCGGCCCGTGCTTGGTGGCATGACGGGGCTCCTGCTAGGCTGCAGCCATCGTATCGCAGGCGAGCCGACGGGGGCCGGGCGTGGTCGATGAACCGAACAACCCGAAGATCCTGCTCGTGTCACCCGACCTGCTCTCCACGAGCCGCATCGCCGGTCTGGCCCGACCGCTGCCGGCCCGCGTCGAGACGCTCCGCAGCCTGGAGGAAGAGCCGCGGGACGGACCGTTCGATCTCGTGCTCGTCGATTTGCAGGCGTTGGCCGGCGACCCGGCCGTGATCGTTTCCGGCGTCGCCAAACTGATCGAGCGGCAGGCGGCGGCGACGGGCAGGACTGCGAAACTCGTCGCGTTCGGGCCGCACGTCCACAAGGATCGCCTGGCCGAGGCGGGGCCTGGTGAGGCGCTGGCTCGACGCCGACGGGACCGGCGTCACGGGCGGGTGAGCAGCAGCCGTTCATCGATGGTGGGGCACCACGATTGGTCGTGCATGGCGGGCGATGTCGGGTCGATCTCCGACGCATCGACGCGGGCCACGCGACCGTCTCCATACAGCACGTTGGTGAGGCCGAGGTGTCGGCTGCCCACGTCCCGCCACCAGGTGACCACGCCGGTGGCCGTCGGCCCAACGACGTCCGCCACCGGCGTGGCATAGTCGAGCGCCAACACCTTGTAGGGGTCGGTCGTGAATCGGGCCGACCGCGAGTTCATCCCGTAGCTCGTGGGAATGCCCTGCACGGTCCACGTAAACCCCTTGGCGAACGGGTCGGCGATGATCACCCCGAGCGGGTCGCGGAGCTGATGCCGATAGGAGTGGGGGTTCGAGCCGACGTGGGAGAGTTTCCACGCGCCCTGCGGCAGAGGCTGGGCCAGGATCATCCCGTCGAACGGCGAGTTGTAGGCCATGTCCTCGAACACGAGGAAGAAGCTGTCGGGAGTCGGCAGCTTGATCCCCGAAAACTGCTCGCAGAACGCCGTGTCGCCCAGCGCGCACCACGGGCCCGGTTCGAGCGGGATGGTGCGCTTGTTGTTCACGATGTAGACGGCGTAGTCGTTGATGTCGAACAGATCGTTGCGTGCGTCGGTCGGGCACAGCAGGCTCGGCCGGCTGCCTTCCATGTCCATCAGTGCATTGCGTCGCCAATCGCTGGCCGCCATCCCGGCCCGATTCCTGGCGACGTATGCGGCATGGGCGATGCCGATCTGCTTGAGGTGCGAGGCGCACGTCGATGTGCGTGAGGATTCGCGCGCAGACTGCAGCGCCGGCAGGGCCAGCGACATCACGGTCGAGAGAATGGCGATCGCGCTCATGAGTTCGAGCAGTGAGAATCCGGCCTGCAGTGGCCGAACCGCATGCGGCGGGCCGCGCCTGTCGCGTCGTGACCTATTCATGCTCGTCCCTCCGAAGGGGTAGCTGTCGCATCGTTCGTCCCATGAGCGCACTCACCGCCGCGCAGGGGGCTGGGTGTGCGAGTCCCACCATGCCTTCCCCCGACCATCCAGCGCCGCCAGGTCTTCCCGCGCCATCGCGGCGATCCGACGACGGCCCGCCTTGTCGAGCGGCCAATCCTCGAGCGGGTACCGGACACCGAGGAGATGTTGGACGGCCCCGACGGCCCGCCCCGCCACCAGCTCGTCGTCGTCCTCGATCGTGGCCACGAGCAGCGGGAGTGCCGCGCGATCCGACGCCCGCGCGAGTTCGACGACCGCCGCGACTCGGGCGTCGGTCGGTCCGGGGCGCTGCACGACCGTCCGCAGGTCGTCGATCGCGGCAGGCTGCGGCGCGGCGTCCGACGGCACGCGCGGCCGCATGAATCCCGTGGCCAGGACGACGGCGAGGACGACGCCGGCGCACATGCCGGCCGGCAGCAGTCCCGGAAATCGGTCGATCGACGTTGCCATGACGGTGCTCCTGTGTCGTGGTCGGCGGGCGTCAGTCGTAGTCGGCTGCCGAGAGGATGTAGGGACGGGGCCCGAGGCCGAGCCAGCCTTGGGCGATCGTGGAGTTCGCCACGTAACTTCCGCTGGTCCCCGACGCGATCCACTCCGAGTCGCTCGTCACGAGCTGGGCGTACACGTGGGGAGAGATCGAATCGCGCATGTAGCGTGTCTGTCCGTCGGCGAAAGCCACCACCAGGCCGCCCGGATGGTTCGAGTTGGGGGCCCCCTCGACGCTGTTGAGGATCTTCTGGGCGGCCGCGGGCACGGTGCTGATCATGCCGAACACCGGCACGGCCGACCCCGACGTGGAGTTGAACGCGGCGATCGCCTGCGGCAGCGTGGTGCCGGACAGCGTGAGGAGCGGCACGGTCGCATTCCACGAGCCCTGCGTGATCCGCCCCGACGACTTCTCGGCGACGAGCAGCGTGTTGCCGGTGCCGTCACCTCCGGTGAGCGCGTCGAGGTTCGTCCGCGCCCCCGCATACACCGTCGGCCCGGCCACGCCTGGCGGAGGGTTGCCCACCGCGTCGAGGAAGATGCCGTCGGCCCGGTATTGGCGTCGCGCCGCGCCGGGACTCACCATGCACGAGCCGCCATTGGCCGCGTAGGCGAGCTGTGCGGCGGACCGGCCGTCGGATGGAGACGTCGGGCAGACGAACGTGGGCATCGTCGGTGTGGACGTCGGCACGGGCTGCGCCGCGGAGACCGCGAGCCACGACTTGTGGATGTCGAGGCGTTCGAGGACCGGCATCAGCGGGATCGGCCACGATGGCGTATTGGCGTCGAGCGCTGCCGCGAGGACGGGGTCCGACGTCCGCATGTCCGGACGCAGGGCCGGATGCGTGTTCCGCCAGCCGGGGAGCACCTGGAACTGGCCGTCGTGCGTGATGAACGCCTTCGCGATCTGGGCGAGGTTGTTGGTGCAACTCAGGCGGCGGCCGCTTTCCCGGGCGTTCTGCACGGCCGGAAGGAGCAGCGACATGAGGGTGCCGATGATGGCGATCGCGACGAGGAGTTCCACGAGCGTGAAACCATGTAGGGGTCGAGGGCATGCTTTCGCATACCCTCGGTTGGGTTGCTGAAGCCTTTTCCCCCCTACATGGAGTTCACGATGAATG
>RFUD01000239.1 GCA_009923125.1 Planctomycetia bacterium | reverse complement strand
CGATCGGCAGGTCGTACAGCATCGCCAACTCGACCAGACGCACGACGCGTTCGGGCCGCCCTGCGACCTGCGTCGTCGCGTCGGCCAGCACCGCGACCTCGGCGGGCCCGACGCGGAACAGGCCGTCGATGCGGTGCCCGACGAGGCCGGCGAGCAACTGGCCGACGGCCGGCGGGCCACGCATGCGCCGCACCAGCGTCTCGGCGACCTCGGCCACCCGCCGCGTGTGGCCGAAATACTCCCGCATGAACCGCTCGACACCGAGCAGCCCTCCCTCCTCGTCGATCCCCCGGGCGGCCGCCAGCCGCACTTGCTCGTCGCGCGTCAGGTCGTCGCTGGCGCGACCGGCCGCGAGATGCAGGTCGGAGCGGATCCGGGCGAGGAATTCGCCGGCATCCCGCAGGCCGTCGGCATCGCGCTTGGAGAGCGCCCCCAGATGCACGAGGTCGTCGAACGACGTCGCGTTCCAGCCCACGCGACCGAGCCAGCGGACGAACTGGATGTCGCGCAGGCCGCCCGGCGACCGCTTCACGTTGGGCTGCAGCAGGGCCGTGGTCTGACCGAACTTCTCCGCCTCGTCGCGTCGCGCGGCGAGCAGCCTGTCGATCAGCCGGCGGGAGCCGCGGCGCGCGAGTCCCCTGAGCCGCGCCTCGAGCCGCTGCAGGATGTCGCCGTTTCCCTCGAGCAGGCGGCACTCGCACAGCGAACTGAAGATCGTCGCATCGCCGGCGGCGAGGCGCCGGGCATCGGCCACGGTGCGCACGCTCTGCCCGACCTGCAGACCGGCGTCGAACAGCCGCTGGAGCAGCAACCGTGCCGCCGCGGCCACGGCCGCCTCCGCCGCGGGCTCGTGCAGGATCATGAGATCGACGTCGGAGAAGGGGGCCATCTCGCGCCGGCCGTAGCCGCCGTGGGCGACGAGCGCCGCCTGGCGAGCAAACGTGCCCGGCGCCGCGGGCACCTCCGCCAGGATGTCGCGCCAGACCCCCGACACGATCGCGTCCATCAGGTCGGAGGCCAGCGCCCACGTCTGGATGCCCGGGCCGCCGGCGGCGTGCTGCGCCGCGATCCGGCGGCGCAGGTCGGCGACGGCGTCCGCGGTGGATCGCGACGGATCGTCAGGCGGGATGCCAGGGGTCATCCGCGACATTCTCGCGCTTGTTCGCGGCCCGTGCCAGCACGAACAGCAGGTCCCCGAGACGATTGAGATACTCGATCGCGTTCGACGGGATCATCATGTCGAGTTGGGCGGCCAGCGCCACGACGCGTCGCTCGGCCCGCCGGCAGACCGTGCGGGCCACGTGCAGCGTCGCCGCCAGCGGCGTGCCGGTCGGCAGCACGAAGCACTTCAGCGGCTCCAGTTGCCCCTCGTACAGGTCGATGGCGGCCTCGATCGCCACGACGTGCTCGAGGCCGATCCGCTCGGCCGCGTCGCCCGGGGTCGCCAGTTCGGCGCCCAGGTCGAACAGTTCACTCTGGATCCGTCGCAGGAGTTCGTCGAACGCCGCCGCCCCCGGCAGCGTGCGGACCAGGCCCAGATGGCTGTTGAGTTCGTCCACGGTGCCGAAGGCCTCGATCCGCGCGTGATCCTTACGGACGCGGGGGCCGCCGAACAGGCCCGTCTCGCCGGCGTCACCGGTCTTCGTGTAGATCTTCATGCTCGAGGCTCCTGCGAACGGGATCGATCGGCCCTATACTGAGACCGATGGCGAATTTCGGCAACTCGCGCGTGCCCGCGGTCCTCGTTTCAGCCGCCCTGCTCGGTGCGGGCGGGGCCTGGGCCGAGACGTCCTCCACTCTCGAGCCGCGATATTTCTCCGCGCCCCGGCAGGTGACCGCCGGCCTCGAAAAGGCCGGCGAGGGCTACTTCTCGCCCGACGGCCGCAGCCTCTGCTATCAGGGCGTCCCGCCGGGCTATCCGTTTTATCAGATCTTCGTGCAGCCCTTCGACGCCGCGGAGCCGGGCCCGGCGACCCCGCGCCGCATCAGCACCGGCCGCGGGCGCACGACCTGCGCCTGGTTCTCGCCAGACGGCGGGCGGCTGCTGTTCGCCTCCAGCCATCTCGACCCGGCGCTCGACCGCACCGAGGCGACCGCCAGAGCCCGGGCCGAGGAGGACGCCCGCGCCGGCCGACGCCGCCGCTACCAGTGGGATTTCGATCCCGAGATGGAGATCTTCGCCGCGTCGCTCGCCGATGGCGAACTGACCAGGCTCACCCATGCGCCGGGGTACGACGCGGAATGTTCCTTCTCGCCCGACGGCCGGCGGATCCTGTTCGTGAGCGACCGCGACGGCGATCCCGACATCTACGTCATGAACGCCGATGGCTCCGACGTGCGGCAGCTCACCGACGCGCCGGGCTACGACGGCGGCCCGTTCTACTCCCCCGACGGCGCCTGGATCGCCTACCGCACCGACCGCGTGGAGAAGGACGCCCTGCAGATCCACGTCATGCGGGCAGACGGCACGGGCGACGTGGCGATCACGAGCGGCAAGGGGGTGCACTGGGCCCCGTTCTGGCACCCCACGCAGCCGTGGCTGATCTGGACCGGAGCCGACCACTCCGATCCGACCCGCCGCCCGAACTACGACCTGTGGATCTGCCGCTTCGAGGCCGGCGAGTCCGGCTTCAAGGCGGGCCCGCCGCTGCGGATCACCGACCACGAGGGAGCCGACGTGCTGCCCAGTTTTTCGCCCGACGGCACGCTCCTCCTGTGGACGGCCAGCCGCGCTGGCGGAGGCCGTGCTCCGGCCAGCCAACTCTGGACGGCCCGGCTCGAACTCGCCGCGCTCGCCCGCGATCTTGAGCCCCCCGCCCCGACGTCGCCGACCACGGAGCACACGCCATGACCCCGACCGTCGCCGAGGCCGCGCCGATCGCGATGGTGGGCGGCGGCCAGATGGCCCTCGCGCTCGCCGCCGGTTTCTGCCGGGCAGGCCTGGTCTCGGCGGGCGACATCATCGTGTTCGACCCGAGCGACGCCGCCCGCGAGCGGCTCGCCGCGGGGGTGCAGGGCGTGCGGTTCGCTGCGACCGCGGCCGAAGCGGTCCGCGGGGCCGCATGCGTGTTTCTGGCGGTGAAGCCCCAGCACGTCGCCGCCGCCTGCGACGGGTTTCGCGCCGACCTGCCCCGCGAGGCCGTGCTCGTCTCGATCGTGGCGGGGCTGCCGATCGCCACGTTGTCCGACCTCGCGGGCACCCCGCGGGTCGTGCGCGTGATGCCGAACACGCCCTGCCTCGTGGGCCGCGGCGTGTCCGTCGTCTGTCGCAGCCCGGACGTTCCGGACGACGTCGCCGAGCGGACGCGGAACCTGCTTTCCGCCGTCGGCCACGTGCACGAGGTGGACGAGTCCCTGATCGACGCGGTGACCGGCCTCTCCGGGTCGGGCCCGGGGTTCGTGGCGCTGCTCGTCGAAGCGCTCTCCGACGGCGGCGTGAAGGCGGGGCTGCCCCGCCCGCTCGCGCTCGCGTTGGCCGTGGAGACGCTCGCCGGCACGGCAGCGCTACTGGAACAGACGGGCGAGCATCCGGCGCAGATCAAGGACCGCGTCTCGAGCCCGGGCGGCACGACGATCGCGGGCCTCGCCGTCCTCGAGCAGCGGGGTGTGCGCAGCGCGCTGATCGATGCCGTCGTCGCCGCCACCGCCCGCGCCAAGGAACTCGGCCGGACGTAGCGCCGCCGCCGCGCATCGGGCGGCGGCCGTCCTACCTGCGTTTCTTCGCCGACTTCGCCTTCTTGCCGGCGGGCTTCCGCACCGCCTTCTTGGCCTTCGGCTTCGTCTTTTTCGACGCCCCGCTGCCGAAGATCGCGGCCCACCCTTCGGCATACTTGCTCGTGCTTCCAACCCGGATCACCGACATGGTGCGCTCCCGTTGCTGACGTGATGGCGAGGCAATCGCGCGCCCGCTGCCGACGGTCGTACCGGCCTGCGTGCGACCGTGTCAACCTGTCAACCGTCCGCGCGGACGGCGACGATCTCGAGCAGGGGCCGGCCAAGCGACGCGGGGAGCCCGACGGACGGCGCGTCCGTACCCGGCGTGGCCGCCGTGAGCAGCAGCTCGTTGCGTTCCTGGAGCAGGTGCGTCACGCGCTGGCACCAGGGCCGCCCGGGATCGAGCCGCGGCAGCGCGAGGCCGTTCAGCACGAGCGCCGCCGCGGCGGGCGTTTC
>RFUD01000238.1 GCA_009923125.1 Planctomycetia bacterium | reverse complement strand
GGGCAGGTGCTCGTGGACACGACAGGATCGCGCGTGCTCGTGATCGACTTCGAGGGGGAGCCGGGGCGATCGCTGGCGGACCGACGCCGCAAGACGAGCGTGCTGAAGGACCTGGCCGGGATGTGCCGGTCGTTCGACTACTCCCTGCGGCATGCCGCCCGGTCGGCGGACGCGCCGTACCGGCCGGACGACCTGGCGATGCTCGAAAACACGTTCCTCGACGCCTACGGCACCGTGGCCCGCGGGCATGCCTGGTGGCCGACCGGCGCGGACGAGGCGCTCGGCGTCTACCGGCTCGACAAGGCGGTCTATGAACTCGCTTATGAACTCGCAAACCGCCCCGACTGGGTCGTGGTGCCGCTGGCGGCGCTCCTGGACCGGCGGTAGGGTTGGCCGCCGCGTGGGCTACGGGGTGCAGAACACCTCGTCGAGTCGGGTGACATGCCGGGCGATTTCCGCCGCATCGAGGAAGCTCGATTCGAGGCTGTTGCGCAGCAGCGTGTAGGCGTGGGCCGCGGTGAGCGGCAGGGACTCGCAGCACGCCCGGAGGTTTTCGTTGACATATCCGCCGAAGTAGGCCGGGTCGTCGGAGTGGACCGACGCCCGCAGGCCGGCGTCGAGCATCCGCGGCAGAGGATGGCCGGCGAGCGTGTCGCACACCCGGAGCCTGACGTTCGACAGCGGGCACACGGTGAGCGGGATCCGGTCACGAACGAGGCGGGCGACGAGCGCGGCGTCCTCCAGGCAGCGCACGCCGTGGTCGATCCGCTCGACACCGAGCGCGTCGAGAGCGCCGCTGATCGATGCGGCGGGCCCCTCCTCGCCGGCATGGGCCACCGCGTGCAGGCCGAGGTCACGGCAGCGGGCGAACACCGCCCGAAACCGCTCCGGCGGATTGCCACGCTCGCCCGAATCGAGCCCGACCCCGAGCAGGTGCGGGAGGAACGCCTGCGCCCGCTCCAGCGTCTCGAACGCCTCGCGTTCGGAGAGGTGCCGCAGAAAGCACATGATCAGACCGGCCGAGATGCCGAGTTCACGGCGGCCACGGTCGATCGCCCGCGACAGCCCGCGCACCACCGTCTCGAACGGCACGCCGCGGGCCGTGTGCGTCTGCGGGTCGAAAAAAATCTCGGCCCGCACGACATGGTCGGAGTGGGCCCGCCGGAGGTAGGCCCACGCCAGGTCCTCGAAGTCCTGCTCGGTGCGGAGGACCGCCGCGGCGGCGTAGTAGATGTCGAGGAAACTCTGCAGGTCGGTGAACGCGTAGGCCCGGCGCATCGCCTCCGGTGATTCGTAGGGGAGCGGCACGCCGTTGCGGCTGGCGAGCGCGAAGGCCAGTTCGGGCTCGAGCGCGCCCTCGATGTGCACGTGCAGTTCCGCCTTGGGCGCGGCGGCGATCCTCGTGGCCAGCGTGGCGGACGGCCGGCTCACGAAGCCCGCTCCACGTGGACGCTGGTCGTGAGCAGGAGGGGCAGGGGTTCCCGCGGATAGCGGGCCTCGACGAAACCCGCCGCGAATCCCCGGGCCGGCCGAGGGATCAGGGCCCGTCGCTCCCCCACCGGCAGCGGCGTCGCCCGCCACCGGGCCTGACGAAAGTCCCGAGTCTCGGCCTCCGTGGCCCACAGGACCAGTTCGTCGGGCTCCTCGTCGGATTGCACCGTGCACGCACCGCCCCGGGGGTCGGTCGCGATCGCCCACTCCAGCGTGGGCAGCGGGCGGATGCCGGCCACGTGGCGGCCGAGCGCCGACACCAGACCGGCCACGCGCGGCAGCGGCAGCCCGTGGCCGGCGTTGGGTGCGTACGAAACCCACCGTGGCCCCGAGAGGCCGTCGAGGTACAGGCCGAGCGCCTCCAGCGGCCAGTAGGGATCGTTCGTGCCGAGCGCGATGATCTTCGGCTGCACGATCCGCTCGCGGTAGGCGTAGGGATCGACGATCCCGCACAGCTCGCGGCCGCGCGGCGAGGCGATCAGGTTCTCGACGCCCACGGCGATGTAGGGCTCGAGCTCCGTCGACAGCCCCCCGAAGCTCGCGCGTTGCAGGTCGAGGTGACGCTCCATGGAGAGCATGTCGATCACCATCGGCATCAATCCCTTCACCCGCTCATCGACCGCGGCGGTGAGCCAGCTCGTCCAGCCGCGTTTGCTCGCGCCGGTGACCACGAACCGCCCGATGTCCACGCCCCAGGCATCATGCGCGACGGCGGTGGCGGCGGTCATCGCCTCGACGGCGGCCTTGACCATCGGCAGGAGCAGGGGCCACGAGGCGTCGCCCGTGCGGGCGAACTCCACAAACGTGTGCGCGATGAGGTCGTCCTCGACGAGGCCGCCGAACATCGGCTGGTAGGGGATCTGCCGCACGACCGCGGCGGGCAGTCCCGTGGCATTGGCGGCGACGGCGAGCGTCCGCACGGCGTCCGATGCCCACAAGCGTCCCGAGACGCTCCCACGCCGTGGTGCAGCCCGCGACAAACTCGTGCACCGTCGCCAGCACGGTCGAGTCGCCGACGGCCGGCTCGTAGGCGAGCCAGCCCGCCAGCCGCGGCGTGCCCGCCCAGCCGATGTCGGCGAGAAACTCGCCGATCTCGACCTCCGGCTGAATGCCGGGGCGGCATCGCCGCAGCAGTTTCACCGCGTAGTCCCGCCCTCCGACCGCGACCCGGAACGACGTGTTCGAGGCGTCTCCGCCGAGAGGCTCGACGTCCACCACCCCATCCGCCGCCCACGCTCCGGGCGTTGCGTGTCCGCGAAACGCCCCGGACGTGCCCGCGATCCGGCCGCCGGCGACCACCATCCGCACGAGCCAGCCGGCGAACTCCGGTGTGCCAGCCACGTCCTCGCCGCCGGACAGCGCCAGCCAGTAGCGCTCGCCGCCGCCGTCGTGGGCCACGTCGATGAGCACGGCCTCGAGCGAGTCGCCCGGAAGCACGACCGCGTCGCGAATCGAGACCCGGGCGGGTCCACCGCCCTTGCCGGCAAACCAGCGGGCCCCTGGCAGCCAGGCTGCGATCGCAGCCTCGCGGTTCACGTCGCCTCTCCCGCCGTGGCGGTCGCCGCGGGGGCGATCCTGTAGACCTGCACCGGATGCTCGGGCGTGCACTCGATCTCGATCGCCTCCAGCGGCCAGACCTCATCGGTTCCCGTCAGCAGATCGTGGGCCGTCACCGCCGTCGCGGCCCCGAAGCCCAGTGTCACGGCGTCGAGGGTCAGCCGCCCGCGGCGCGGCATCGCCGGCTCCATGCTCACCACCACGAGCACGGTGTTGGCCGTGGTCGGATCGTGCCGGCACCACGCGAGGAGGTGGCCCTCGTCGATCTCCTGGATGAGCGGCGGCCGGGCCCGATGGAGCGCCGGCTCAGACCGACGGATCCGGTTCAGCCGCCGGATGAACGGGGCCAGGCTGTGGGGTGCGTCGAGGTCCCAGGCCTTGATCTCGTACTTCTCGGAGTCGCGATACTCCTCGCTGCCCGGCTCCCTGGGCGTCGCCTCCAGCAGTTCCATCGCCGGGCCGTAGATCCCCCAGTTGCCGACCGAGAGGGCGGCGAGCGTGAGCCGGACCTCGAACATCGCCGGGCCGCCCTGCTGCAGCGTCTCGTGGAGGATGTCGGGGGTGTTCGGCCAGAAGTGCGGCCGGAAGAAGTTCGCCACCGGGGGCGTCGTGACCTCGACGAGGTACTCGGCCATCTCCTGCTTCTGCGTCCGCCAGGTGAAATAGGTGTACGACCAGGTGAAGCCCGCCTTCGCGAGCCGATACATCGTCTTCGGCCGCGTGAACGCCTCCGAGAGGAAGAGCACGTCGGGATGCGTGCGGTGGATGTCGGCGATCAGCCACTCCCAGAAGGCGAACGGCTTCGTGTGGGGATTGTCCACGCGGAAGATCCGCACCCCCTGCTCCACCCAAAATCGGAACACGCCGCCGAGCGCATCCCACAGCCGGCGCCACTGCTCGCACTGGAAATCGAACGGGACGATGTCCTGGTATTTTTTCGGCGGGTTCTCGGCGTAGGCGATCGTGCCGTCGGCGCGATGTCGGAACCACTCGGGATGCTCCCGCACCCACGGATGGTCGGGCGAGCACTGCACGGCCATGTCGAGCGCCAGTTCGATGCCGAGCGCCTCGGCGCGGCGCCTCAGCCGCTCGAAGTCGGCGAGCGTGCCGAGCGCGGGATGG
>RFUD01000237.1 GCA_009923125.1 Planctomycetia bacterium | reverse complement strand
GCCGGGGCCAGGCGGCCAGCATGATCGAATCCGGCAGCGGCGCGGCGTCCCATGGGGTCCGCCGATGCGTCGCGATCACGCGCAGGTGCTGCCAGATCTCCTCGGTGACGAACGGCATGATCGGGTGGAGCAGCCGCAGGATCGTGTCGAGGCCGAGGAGGAGCATCGCCTGCGCCTGCGGCCGGGTGGCTGGATCGGCGAGACGGGCTTTGCACAGTTCGAGGTAGGCACTGCAGTACTCGTCCCAGGCGAAGGCGTAGAGCACGCGGGCCGCCTCGGCAAACCGATACTCGTCGATCGCCCGCGTGGCTTCGGCCGTCACGCTCGCGAGCCGGCTCATCAGCCAGCGGTCTTCCAGCGGGAACGGCCCAGCCGTGGGCGCCGTCTGTTCTGACGCGAGGCTGCCGGCGGCATACCCCTCGAGATTCATGAGCACGAACCGGGTGGCGTTCCAGAGCTTGTTGGAGAAGTTGCGGCCCGACTCAAACCGCTCGGAGAGCGCGGGCCCGCGCGGCAACGCGACATCTTCCGACTTCGTCGCCCACTGCGTCCGGAACGCCTGCCGGCACTTGGGGCAGTCGATCCGCGGGAGCATCCGATTCTGGGTCGTCTGCTCGATCCGGGCCTCGCAGTGGGGGCACTGAAACTCGACGGGCATCCGCACGTCCTGCGTCTCGGTGGCCATGCTCGTCATGCCGAACCGCAGCGCGTCGGCGCCGAGCGCCTCGATCACGTCCACCGGATCGACGCCGTTCCCCTTGCTCTTGCTCATCGTCTCGCCATAGCGGTCGAGAATCTTGGGGTGGATCGCGACGTCGCGGAACGGCACCTGGCCCGTATCGAAGAGCCCCATGATCACCATCCGCGCCACCCAGAGCGTGATGATGTCGCGGCTGGTGACGAGTGTGCTCGTGGGATAGAAACAGGCGAGCTCGGGCGTGGCGGCAGGCCAGCCGAGCGTGGAGTGCGGCCAGAGCGCCGACGAGAACCAGGTGTCGAGCACGTCGGGATCCCGCACGAGCGGCCTGCCGGCGATCGTGTCGAGGCCGAGCGATTCGTCACGCGAGCAGACGTGCCAGCCTCCGTCTCCGTCGCTGGTCCAGGCCACGCCGTCGCGGCCGGCGAACGCCGTCGCGAGGTCGGCCTCGGCCACGCCGTCGACATGCCAGATCGGGATCCGGTGACCCCACCAGAGCTGGCGGCTCACCGGCCAGTCGCGCTTCTCGCCGAGCCAGTCGAGATAGCTCTTGGCATACCGCTCCGGAAAGATCCTGACGTCGCCGCCCGTCACCGCATCCAGGGCGGGCTGGGCGATCTCGTCCATCCGTATGAACCACTGGTCGGCGAGGTAGGGCTCGATCGGCGTCTTTGACCGGTCGGAGTGCGCAAGCTCGATCACCCGGTCTTCCACCTGCACGAGCTGGCCCGCGGCCTCGAGATCGGCGACGACCCGGGTGCGTGCCTTGTGGATCGTCAGGCCGGCGTAGGGCCCCGCCTCGGCATTGAGCGTGCCGTCGGGGTTCAGGATGTTGAGCATCGGCAGCGACTGCCGGCGACCGACGTCGTAGTCGTTGGGGTCGTGGGCCGGCGTGATCTTCACGCAGCCCGAGCCCATCTCCGGCTTCGCCCACTCGTCGGCCACGAGCGGGATGGCGCGGCCGAGCAGCGGCAGACGCACCTGCCTGCCGGCATGCGCCATCGCGGCCAGCGTGGTCAGCAGGGGCAGGAGGGCGGTGCGCCGCGCCGCGAGGTCGTCGAGCGCACGGTCGATCTCGGCATGCTCCTTCGGGTTCGCCTCCCCCCGCTTCTCACGGAGGCTGCGTTCGACCGCATCGAGTGCGGCCGTTGGGTCGGGATGAACGGCGACGGCCGTGTCGCCGAGGAGCGTCTCCGGCCGGGTGGTGGCCACGGTCACGCTCGCCGGCTCGCCGGGCTGGGGATCGACCACCTCGTAGCGGATGTGCCAGAAGTGGCCCTTCACCTGCTCGTGGAACACCTCGTCGTCACTCACGGCCGTCTGCAGGAACGTGTCCCAGTTCACGAGCCGCTTGCCGCGGCGGACGAGGCCCTTGCGGAACAGACGGAAGAACGCCTCGCGGACGGCGGCAGCACACCGGTCGTCGAGCGTGAACCGCGTGCGATCCCAGTCGCAGCTGGCGCCCAGATCGCGGAGTTGGCCCAGGATCCGCTTCTCGTACTGCTCCTTCCAGGCCCAGATCCGTTCCACGAGCCGCTCGCGGCCCAGGTCGTGCCGGGAGAGTTTTTCCTCCTCGAGAAGCCGGCGCTCGACGACGGCCTGCGTGGCGATGCCTGCATGGTCGGTGCCGGGCATCCACAGCGTCAGGCAGCCCTGCATCCGCCGGGTGCGCACGAGGACGTCCTGCAGGGTGTTGTTGAGGGCATGGCCGAGATGCAGCGCCCCGGTGACGTTCGGCGGCGGGATGACGATGGAAAACACGGGCCGGGTGTCGCCGGGGCCCGCGGGCTCGGCGTGCCACGTGCGGGCGGCGTCCCAGAGGGCCCGGCAGCGGGCCTGGGCGGCCTTGTGGTCGTATTGCTTGGGCAGTTCGTGCATGATGGTCGGGGGCCCGAAAGCCCGCGAATGTAGCGAACGGTCGCGAGATTGTGCCAGCATGATCGCCGCGACGGCCCGGTGACGACGGAGGATGCGATGGCCTGGCTGCAGGAGCACGTGCGGCTCGCCCCGCGACGGCGCGGGTTTCACCTGATCACCCCCGAGGTCGAGGCGGCGCTGCCGGGGATGGCGAAGATCCGGATCGGTCTGTTGCACGCGTTCATCCGGCACACCTCGGCGAGCCTGTGCATCAACGAAAACGCCGATCCGGACGTTCCCCGCGATCTCGAGATGGCGTTCAACGAGATCGCCCGCGAGGATTTTCCCTACGTCCACACGCTGGAGGGAGCCGACGACATGCCGGCGCACGTGAAGGCTGCGATGATCGGCGATTCCGTGACGGTGCCGATCGCGAACGGCCGGCTGGCGCTCGGCACCTGGCAGGGGATCTACCTGTGCGAACATCGCGACCGGGGCGGGCCGCGGCAGCTGGTGCTCACGGTCCACGGCGAGGCTGAGTGATCGCGGTGGACCCCTGCGATGCGCACCCCCACGAGCATGATCCCATCCGCCACATGACCTTCATGCCCCGCACCGGCTGTTTGGCTGGCTGCGCGACCGGCAGGTGCCGCTGCCGCTGATTTTCGGCGGTCTTGCCGCGTTGGCCGGCCTCTCCGCCTGGATGGTGCTGCAAATTCGGCAGGCGCAGCCCGGAAATCCGCCTCAAGCGTGTGGTGGCTCGTGTTGGCGTCGACGCGGCCGTGCGGTTGAATTGAGGTTGGGCGTCAACACAGCCATCGCCTCATCTCGAACCGCGGGAGCAGCGCCGTGACAGGTCGTCATCGTTTCGACGGAGTTTCGCCGTCCGCCCCGGCGTGGATGGGCCGCTGGCTCATCGCGGCGGGTGTCTATAACCTGGCATGGGGAGCGGTCACGGTGCTCGTGCCGTCGTGGCTGTTCACACTCACCGGGATGGAGCAGCCCAACTATCCCTTCATCTGGCAGTGTGTGGGGATGATCGTGGGCGTGTATGGGATCGGCTACCTCGCCGCCGCCTCCGACCCGGTCCGGCATTGGCCGATCATCCTCGTGGGCTTCCTTGGCAAGATTTTCGGCCCCCTGGGCTATTGCATGGGTGTGCTGAAGGGTGAGGTGCCCCCGGCATTCGGCGTGACGCTGCCGACCAACGACCTGATCTGGTGGGTGCCGTTCGGGTTGATGCTGCTGCATGTCGCCCGCGTGCACGGCGTCCGCTGGTTGCCGGTGGCAGCCAACTCTGTCCATCGACGCACCGCTGCATGATGTCGCCCACGGACGTCCTGTTGATGGTCCAGGCGGTCGCCTCGGGCGCCATGTGCGGGATCATCTGGTTCGTGCAGGTGGTTCACTATCCGCTGTTCGCGTGGAGTGGCGGCGACGAGCGTCGCTTCGCCGAAGAGAACCAGCGGCGGACCGGCGGCGTCGTGATCCCGTTCATGCTCGCGGAGGGTGCCACGGCGGGCCTGTTTGCGTGGATGCCGCCCGCCGGTGTGCCGCAGACGGCGGCGGTCGTGGGGGTGGTGATCGTCGCGATGCTCTGGTTGAGTACCGCGATG
>RFUD01000236.1 GCA_009923125.1 Planctomycetia bacterium | reverse complement strand
GGAGCGGAAATGCCGCTTCCTGTTCGGGCTCTGCCTGTTGCTGCTGATCACCGGCAGCTTCTGGTGGTACGGCTTCCGCACCGAGGAGCTCGTCTACACGACGACACGCAACACGGGGCGGAATTTCGTCGATGCGACCATGCTCCAGTCGCACTGGGAGAAGCTGGAGCCCGACCGGCAGTTCACCGGGCTGATCGAGCAGCTCGGGGCGGTGCTCCGGCCGCAGCAGTACCGGTCGTGGGTGCTCGACCCGATGCTGCCGCCGGAGGAGCGGGCCCGCCGCAACTACAGCCGGCTCGACATCGCCGTGCTCGACTACTTCGCCAGCCGCCCCGCCCCCACCGGTCCGGCCGGCGTCGATGCCGGGGAGTACCGCGAGTTTCGCACGGCCGACAACAAGGAGTATCACTATTACCAGCCGATCCGCTGGAAGAACAGCTGCAAGGTATGCCACGAATACCAGGGGCTGATCGGCGACGCGCCAACGCAGGCCGACGTCGGCAATGGCCACGAGCACTGGGCCGAAAACGACCTCATGGCCGTGGTGAAGGTGGTGATGCCCGACTCGGTGACGCGCAGGGCCATCAACTGGAACCGCGCGATCCTCCTGGCCACCGCGATCATGACGGTGTTTCTGGCGATGCTGGTCGCGTACGCGATCGTGCGGTACGTGATCGTCAAGCCGCTGGGGCACCTGCGGGACGTGGCCGACGAGGTCCGCAAGGGGAACGTGCAGGCCCGGGCGGAGATCCACACCGCCGACGAGTTCGAGGAGCTCGGCGTGGCCTTCAACCGCATGCTCCGCGGGCTCGTGGACTCGCAGGAGGAGCTCCGCAAGGTCAACGAGAGCCTCGACGACAAGGTGGACAAGCTCGCCCAGGCGAACCTCCACCTCTACGAGATGAACCGCCTGAAGAGCGACTTCCTGGCGACGATGAGCCACGAACTGCGCACGCCGCTCAACAGCATCATCGGGTTTTCCGACGTGTTGGGGTCGATCCAGTCGCTCGACGACAAGCAGCGCCGCTACGTGCAGAACATCCGCTCCTCGGGCCGGATGCTCCTCGAGATGATCAACGACATCCTCGACCTGGCGAAGATCGAGGCGGGGAAGATGGACGTCCGCCCGAGCACGTTCCGCATGGAGGCGATCGTGTCGGCCCAGTGCGACATGGCCAGGCCGCTGGCCGAGAAGAAGAACATCGACCTGGAGTTCGAGGTCGAGCCGGGCCTGGAGGCGATCGACCAGGATCCCGCGAAGGTGCAGCAGATCCTGGCGAACCTGCTGTCGAACGCGGTGAAGTTCACGCCCGAGGGGGGGCGGATCGACGTGCGGGCCCGGCTCGCGGCCGCCGACGAGGCCGTGCTGCTCGAGGTGTCCGACACCGGCGTGGGCATCGCCCCGGAGGAACAGCAGACGATCTTCGAGAAGTTCCGGCAGAGCCGGGTCTTCCAGGCCGGCGACGACGCGATGACCCGCGAGTTTTCCGGCACCGGTCTCGGGCTGTCGATCGTGCGTGAATTGTGCCGGCTCCTCGGCGGCGACATCGCGGTCGAGAGCCAGCTCGGGAAGGGCAGCCGTTTCACCGTGCGGCTGCCGCTCGCCTATCCTGGGCTCGCGGGCGAGGCGGATGCGGCCGTCCTCGCCGACGTCACGCAGCCCGCCGCCTGACGCCGTCGCCCGCCCGGAGGACGATTCGATGACGAACGAAAGCCAGCCGATCGAGGTCGTGTTGTTCACCGACGGGGCGTGCAGCGGCAACCCCGGACCCGGCGGCTGGGCCTACATCCTCCGGCATCCGGAGACCGGCCGCGAGGCCGAGGCCTCGGGCTCGGAGCCGGAGACCACGAACAACCGCATGGAGCTCACGGCGGCGGTGCAGGGGCTCTCGCAGCTCAAGCGGCGCACGTGCGTCGAGCTCGTCACCGACAGCGTCTACGTGGGCACCGGGCTCTCCGAGTGGCTGCCCAAGTGGAAGGCGCAGGGCTGGAAGCGGAAGGAGAAGGGGCGGCTCGTGCCGGTCAAGAACGAGGACCTGTGGCGGGAACTCGACCGCCTCGCCTCGATGCACGACGTCGTGTTCACGCACGTCGCCGGCCACGCGGGCCATCCCGAGAACGAGCGCTGCGACGCGCTCGCCGTCGCCGCCTACCAGCCGTATCTCAAGAAGAACAAGTCACGGCCGACATAGTGGGGCAACCGTCTCGGTTGCCTGTGGGGCAACCGTCCCGGTTGCCTGTGGGGCAACCGTCCCGGTTGCCAATGCGGCCCCAACTCCCGGCAAGCGGGACGCTTGCCCCACGTGCACCCGCTACACTGGTCTTCATGGACCAGCCGCCGCCCAGCCTGACGACGCGGCTCGAGCGGCTGCCGGGGGTCGGATCGGCCCGGGCCCAGCGGCTGCGGGCGGTCGAACTTGTGACCGTGCGCGACGCGCTCGTCCACTTTCCGCGCGACTACAAGGACTTCAGCGGCGCTCACGCGTTCGCCGACCTCGTGGAGGGGGAGCACGCGTCGCTGGCGGGCACGGTGGCCGACGTCCGGCAGCGGACGACGGCGCACGGTCGCTCGATGCTCACCGTGCTCGTGGACGGGCAGGGGGGCAGCGTGCGCGGCGTGTGGTTCAACATGCCGTTCATGGCGAAGAAGTTCGCCGTGGGCACGACCGTGGTGTTCGCCGGCGTGCCGAAGCGGGCCGGGGCGACGTGGGAGATGTCGCATCCGGAGGTGCGGTTCTGTGCGGAGGGCGAGGAGCCGGTCCGCGGCGAGTATCTGGCGGTGTATCCGGCGGCCGAGGGCGTGCGGCAGTCGGACGTGCGGCTGGCGGTGCAGGCGGCGCTCGCGCACGCGGGCGATCTCCTCGAGGAGGCGTTTCCGGAGGAGTGGCTGGCCGCGAAACAGCTGCTACCGATCCGCGCGGCGATCCGCGAGATCCACGTGCCCACGAGCCAGGAGGCGAAGGATGCCGCCACACGGCGGCTCGTGTACCAGGAGTTTTTCATGCTGCAGTTGGCGCTGCGGCTCCACCGGGCGCAGCAGCAGGATCGCCAGGCGGCGCCCGTGATGGCCGTCGATGCCCGGCTCGACGGCCGGATCCGGGGCCGGCTGCCGTTCGCGCTCACGGCCGACCAGGATGCCGTGATCGCCGACATCGTGGCCGATCTCGCGAAGCCGGAGCCGATGAACCGGCTGCTGCAGGGCGACGTGGGCAGCGGCAAGACCGTGGTCGCCCTGTACGCGATGCTCGCGGCCGTCGGCTGCGGTCACCAGGCCGCGCTCATGGCGCCGACGGAGCTGCTCGCCCGGCAGCATTTCGCGACGCTCGAGCATCTGCTCGTGAACGGGCGGGTGAATCTCGAGCTGCTCGTCGGCGGCCAGACGCAGGCCCAGCGGCGCAAGGCGCTCGAGCGGATCGCGGCGGGCGAATCGCAGATCGTGATCGGCACCCAGGCGCTGGTGAGCGGCGACGTGCCCTTCCAGCGGCTCGGGCTCGTGGTGATCGACGAGCAGCAGCGGTTCGGCGTGATCCAGCGGGCGACGCTCCAGGAGGGGCAGGCGGAGCCGCACGTGCTGGTGATGACGGCCACGCCGATTCCGCGCACGGTGGCCCATGCCACCCACGGCGACCTCGACTACTCGGTGATCAGGAACGGCCCGGCGGGACGGCAGCCGGTGCGGACGTATCGCGTCGTGCCGGACCAGGAGGCGTCGTGGTGGGAGCACGTGCGCAAGAAGCTCCAGGAGGGGCGGCAGGGGTATGTCGTCGTGCCCGCCGTCGAAGAGTCGAGGCGCGGCCTGGCCACGATCGCCTCGGCCTTCGAGGACCTGGCCAACGGGCCGCTGGAGGCCTTTCGCTTGTCGCTCGTGCACGGCCGGATGAAGACGGCCGAGAAGCAGGCGATCATGGACGACTTTCGGAGTGGCAGACTCGACGTGCTCGTGTGCACGAGCGTGATCGAGGTGGGGATCGACGTGCCGAATGCCACCGTGATGACGATCCTCGACGCCGAAAGCTTCGGGCTGTCGCAACTGCACCAGTTGCGGGGCCGCGTGGCGCGGGGGGCGGTCGCCGGGATCTGCGGCGCCGTGACGCCGTCAGGCACCGGGCCGCTGCCGCGGGTGGATGCGTTCGTGGCCTCGACCGACGGGTTTGAACTCGCGAGGAAGGACTTCGAGCTCCGCGGCGC